>NZ_JBQDLF010000006.1:65854-111243 GCF_052095815.1 Brachybacterium sp.
AGGCGGAACCGGAAGCTCTCCTCTCGGGCGGAGAGCACGTACTGCGGCAGCGGCTCCGGACCGCAGGCCGCCGATCCCACGCCATGCAGCGACGCGGAGAGCGTCACCCAGGTGCGGCCGTCGGGACGCAGCGCCCCGTCGTGCGCCCGAGCATCGAGCTCGGCACTGGACCAGGGACGCACCGCCAGCCCGAGGCCGTCCGGGGCGTGCAGCTCGAGCCCCTGCGGGCCCCCGCTCAGCGTTGCGCGGACCACCCCGGCCCGGTTCCCGTTCTCCTGCGGGAACACGTACGGCACCTGCAGATCCTCGACCGAGGAGGCCCAGCGGCCGAAGGTGGTGCCGCCGCCGGTATCCGGATAGGACTCCTGCGGGCCGTAGCCCTCGTATTCCACCTGGTCGGGGGCCGAGGGCAGGGCGAAGGTCCAGCCGATGCGCGGCAGCGGCAGATCGCCCGGCCAGAACGACGAGGGCGAGACCGTCACGTCCACGTCGAGGCCGTCCGCATCGCCGCGCCAGCGCTCGGTGACGTCGGCCCCGAGCGCCGAGCCGTCCAGCCCGATCCGGCTGCGCACCCGCAGCGTCTCGCCGTCGTCCGGGTCCGCGGAGATGTCGACCAGGCGGCGCCGTGCGACATCGAGGCCGATCCGCTTCCAGCGGGCCTCGAGCGGGGCGCGGGTGCGGGCACGCTCGTTGTCCACCGGCGCGCGGTACAGATCCACCCCCGCGTGCTCGATCTCCAGCGCGCCGAGCGCCACCAGCCGCCCCAGATCATCGAAGCGGGCCGGCCCGAGAGACCAGGAGCCGTCCGCATGCCGCTGCGGGGAGACACTCGCGGCGGCCGACGGGCTGGTCGCAGTGCGCAGGCGCTCGACGTCCCCGCGCAGCCGTTCGGTGTCGACGTGATCCGCGGAGACGATCAGGTGCCCGGCCGGGACCGGACCCTGCGCCTCGCGCGTGCTGAGCCGCACCGTGGTGCTCGCCCCGTCGTGCTCCGGAAGCGGCACCTCGGTGCTCTCACCGGGCGCGATCTGCGGCAGCTCGAGCTCCTGCCAGCTCGCCTGGGCATCCAGCGACACCTCGGCGCGCAGGGGGGAGAGATCCGAGAAGGCATACCGGTTGGTGATCCGCACGTTCCCGGGGGAGACCTCGAGGCCGACGGGGGAGTAGTGGTGCTTGGCATCGAGCAGGGCCGGGGAGGGAGTGCGATCAGGCAGCACCAGCCCGTCGGCCACGAAGTTCGAATCGTGCAGGCGCTCGCCGAAGTCGCCGCCGTAGCCGTAGATCTCATTGCCTTCGGCGTCGGTGGTCGTCAGGCCGTGATCGATCCACTCCCAGATGAAGCCGCCATGCAGCGCCGGGTAGCGCTCGGTGAGCTCCATGTACTCCTTGAGCGAGCCCGCGCCGTTGCCCATCGCGTGGGCGTACTCGATCCACAGGAAGGGCTTCGTGAGTGCTGGCGGATTCGCGAAATAGCCGTCCGGGACGTCCAGTGCGAAGCTCCGCAGCATCGAGGTGAGCTTGTCCTGGTACTTGCTGGACAGCTCCCGCTGCCCGATCTGCTCGGACTCCTCGATGGAGGAATACATCAGCGAGAACACGTCCACGTACTCCGCGGCATAGTCCTGCTCGTAGATCACCGGACGGGTCGCGTCGGTCTCCCGCACCGCCGCGACCATCGCCTCGGTGACCGGGCCGCTGGCCGCTTCATTGCCGATCGACCACATGATGATCGAGGCGTGATTGCGGTCGCGGCGCACGAACCGCTCCGAGCGCTCCACGAGGGACTCCTCGAACAGCGGGTTCTGGGCCGGGCCCTCGGCTGCGCCGGTGCCGTCCTCGCCCCAGGTGGAATCGGCGTGGAAGCCGTGAGTCTCGAAGTCACCCTCGCAGATGACGTACAGCCCCGCCTCATCGCACACCTCGAGGAATCGCTGGTGCGGCGGGTAGTGGGAGGTGCGGACGGCGTTGAGGTTGTGCTGCTTCATGAGCGCAACATCGAGATCCTGGTTCTCCAGCTGCTGGGCGCGGCCGACGAGCGGATCCGCCTCGTGACGGTTCACGCCGCGGAAGACGATCCGCTCACCGTTGACGCGGAAGATCTCCCCGTCCACCTCGACCCGGCGGAAGCCGACGCGCAGGGAGATGGTCTCCGTGTCGGTGCGCACGGTGGCGTCGTAGAGGTGAGGATCCTCGGCAGACCAGGGCCGCACCTTCCTGAGGCTGAGGGGATCCACGCCGGTGGAGGCGGAGTGCTTGAGTGCGGGGACCTCGATCCTCGCCACGACCTCCTGGCCGTCCGCGTCGTAGGCGGTCGCGCTCAGGGTGCCCAGGCCGGTCTCCGGATCGAAGTCCGCGATGGTGACCAGGTCGTGGATCCCGCCGACCGGTCGCAGCAGCAGATCCACGCTGCGGAAGATGCCCGACGCCCACCACATGTCCTGGTCCTCGACGTAGGTGTTCACCGACCACTGCACCACGCGGACCTCCAGGCGATGCTCGCGGTGATCGCCCTGCTCAGCGGGGGAGGAGAGGGCCTCGGTGACATCGAACTCCTGGGTGAGGCGGGAGCCGGCGGTCACGCCGATCTCGACGCCGTCGATCCAGACCTTCGCCGCGGAGTCCACGCCCTGGAAGCGCAGCAGCACGCGTGCGCCGGCGGCCAGCTGCTCGGCCCAGTCGGCGGGGACGGTAAGCGGGCGCGAGTAGTGCCCGGTGGGGTTCTCGTCCGGCACATGCGGGATCTCCCGCGGGATCGGGTAGATGACGTTGGTGTACTGCGGGGCGCCGTGGCCCTGCAGCTGCCACAGACCCGGCACCTCGATCTCGGTGGGCTCGCCGAGACCCGAGCCGTCCGCCCGGGTGCCGTAGCGGAAATCCCAGGTCCCGTCGAGGCTCAGCTCGGGGGCGTCGGTGTGCAGATGGGCGCGGCCGCGCAGTCGTTTCCGGCCCGCAGGCAGCTCCTCCCACCAGCGGTCGGTGCGGACGGAGCTGTTGGTGGAGGGCAGCGGGGTGCTCATCGGTGAGGCGTCTCCTGGTCTCGAGGCCTGTCGGCGAGTGGCAGACCGGGTTCGTGAACGTTCACGAGGAAGTGTACTCCCGGGGTGGGCAGTCGAGTGGGCTGAGCAGAGTTCGAGGGCTTCGGCCCGGTTCTTCGGCTGCAGCTGGCGGGGACCAGTGCCGGATCCAAGTGGCGGGAAGGCAGGCGAGGGCGGCGATGGCGGCCGCGACCAGCAGTGCCGCTGCCGGTGAGGTCGCCGCGATCAGCAGGCCGCCGAGTACGCTCGCCACCGGCATCACGCCGATCGTGAGCAACCGGATCGCGGCGAACGCCCTGCCCAGCTGCTGCTGCGGGATCAGGCGCGCCGGCACGTCAGAGCCGACGATCATCGATGCCGTCGCGCATGCTGCGACCATCAGCTCGCCGGCCCCGATCAGTACCGCCTGCCCAGCCGGCGCCAGCAGGGCGGCGGGGGCCACCAAACTGCTGAGCGCGACGCCTCCCGTGGTCAACAGCTTCGCGGAGCCGGTGGCAAGGCGTCTGAGCAGCGGTGCAGAGCCGATGGCGCCGAGGAGCGCGCCGAACGCCCCAGCGGCGGTGAACAGGGCGACCGTCGATACAGATAGTCCCAAGGTCTCCAGCGCGAAGAGCACCAGGGCGGTGCCCGAGACCATGGCCGCGGCATTCAGGAGCGAGGTGGCCAGAGTGAGGTGGGCCAGGCCGTAGGTGGTCAGCACCCGGCGCACCGTCCGCGCCGACCGCGAAGCCGCGGGCGCCGCCGTCGGCGTCGCGCTGTCGGACGGCGGGGCGTCCATCGTCTCGGGATTCGCGGTCGGCGGTGCGTCGTGCACTGCCGAACGCGGCAGGGTGGCGAGCGTGACCAGGCTGAGCAGATACGCGATCGCCGCGAGGCCCAGCGCTATCGCGGGGGCCGCCAGGCGCAGCAGCGCGGAGACCGCCGCCGGGCTCGAGACGCGGGTGACCGCGCTGACCGTCTCGATGCGCCGGTAGCAGTCAGCCGTGCGATCGCGACCGACGACCGCAGGGACCATCGCGCTGTGCCCAGTGGTGAACAGCGCATCGCCCAGCCCGATCGCTGCGGCCAGGAGGAGCAGTACGAGCACCGAGAGCTGGCCCGTGGCCAGCAGCAGGATCAGGACGCTCACGGTGAGGACCCGAAGGCTGTTGCCGAGCATCACCGCACGCCGATGACCGAGAGTATCGACCGAGGCGCCGATCTGGCGGTGCGCGAACAGGTACCAGAGGAATGGGAGAGCGTTCAGCAGCCCCAGCAGTCCGCCGCCGACAGAGAGTGTTGTCACCGCGATCAACGGCAACAGGGTGCGGATCGCGTCATCGCCCGTGGACTCGCCGAGAGTGGCGATCAGGATCCGGCGCATGGTCACCGTCGCTTCCGGTGGTCGGGGTCGGGGCGTCCGCCGCGGATGCCACCACAAATGTCAGGATCTCCTGACGGCTGCAGTGTCAGGATAGCCTGACGAGGCGGGCCGGGTCGAGACATGCAACGGCCCGGCGGATCCCGTCGGTTGCATGTCCCGATAGCCGCACCTCCGGTCCGCAAGAACCTGCCCGCCGACGATCCCGGCCGCAGCGGGGACGGGGCGGGCGGGTCGCTCTAGACTCGGGCCATGCGCGGACCAGGCGGGACCTCCGAGATGCACTGCGGCTTCTGCGGGCTCCCGAGCACTCGGGAGCGTCCTCTCCTCGGCGGACTCGGCGTGATGATCTGCGGTGACTGCGCGCGGGAAGCGGCCCGTTCCTTCGAATCCGGCACCGAGGTCGCCACGGTCGCCTTCGAGCAGTTCACCGAGGAGGAGCTGACCACAATGCTCCGCGGGGTCACCCGGCAGCGCCCTCAGCTCGAGCGCTTCCAGGCAGACCTGGTCGCCTACATGCGAGAGCGAGGCGCGTCATGGGAGTCGATCGGCGCCGGGCTCGGCGTCGCCCGCCAATCGGCATGGGAGAAGTTCAGGCACGTCGAGGGGCGCTGACCGCGAGACCGCGGACCGACTCGACGTCGTTGCCACGCTGCGCGCCGCGCCCACCGAGGCCGGAATCGGCCCCACCTCACCGCCGGCCTCCCTGTCCGCTCCCGGGACCGCCGGCCGGCGACGCTAGACTCTCCCCTCGTGACCACGACTGAGCCGAACCGGTGGACCGACCGCCGCAGCGATGCCGTGTCCGCGCGCAAAGAGACGTACGAGCAGCTGCGCCGGGCCAGCACCTGGCGACTGCTCGCTGCCACCAAGGCGCCTGCCGTCCTGGCCATCCTGCAGTCCACCTTCCCCGCCGGTGACCGTCGGCTCCCGCGCAGCGAGCTGATCGCCCGCGTCGGCGCGCACCTGCCCCTCCTCCACGACGATGAGATCCCGGCGGCGCCGGAGCTCGA
The DNA here is from genome assembly GCF_052095815.1 of Brachybacterium sp. Lineage (NCBI taxonomy): Bacteria > Bacillati > Actinomycetota > Actinomycetes > Micrococcales > Dermabacteraceae > Brachybacterium > Brachybacterium sp. Next base: position 71,263 of record NZ_JBQDLF010000006.1, read on the forward strand.
GGCGGAGAGCCGCATCGGTCGCACCGCCGCGGAATACGTCGACGGCTGGGTGCGCGAGGGCTATCTGACCCGCCGCGATGACCCGCAGCGCACCGAGACCACCTTCGAGCCGTCCCCGGCGACGATCGACGCGATCCAGTTCATCGCCTCGCTCGAGGAACATCGGCCCACCACCACCGAGTCCCGCCTGCAGCTGGTGGTCCAGCAGTTCGAGCACCTCGCGCAGGAGACCGAGACCGACCGCGATGTGCGCCTGGCCGACCTCCAGCGCCGCCGGGAGCGGATCGAGGCAGAGATCAGAGACCTCGCCGAGGGCGAGCTGATGCTGCCCAGCCCCGAGGTCTCGGGCGACCGCCTGCGGGACATCCTGCAGATCGCCGCGGAGCTCTCCGGTGACTTCCTCCAGTACCGGGAAGATCTGCGAGCCGTCGATCTGCGGCTGCGCGAGCAGATCCTCTCTCCGGAAGGCTCGCGCGGCGAGATCCTCGAGCAGCTGCTGGCCGGTGACGACCTGCTCGGTCAGTCCTCGGTGGGCCGCACCTTCACCGCCTTCTTCCGGATGCTCAACGACCCGGTCCAGACCCGCACCGCGCAGGAGCTGGTGGACCGGCTGCTCGAGCGCGACTTCGCCCGCTCGCTGGGACGCGACGAGCGCGAGAAGCTCGCCAACGTGTTCAGCGACCTCTACGACCCCGCGCAGGAGGTGCTGGACGTCAAGACGGAGCTGTACCGCTCCCTCGCCCGCTTCGTGCGCTCCCAGGACTTCCGCCAGCACCGGGTGATGCTCGAGGCGCTCCAGGAGGCGCAGGGCATTGCGCTCGCGCAGAAGGACCAGGTCCCCACCCGCACTCCGTTCCCGCTCGAGCTGGACCTCTCGCGGGTGCTGATGAACTCGGTGTCCCAGCATCGCCTCAAGGACCCCACCGACCCCGGCGCCCCCGCAGAGGCCGAGGTGCACGACGCCACCTCGCTCAGCGTCGAGGTGCTCGCGGACCTGGTGCGCACCAACGACATCGACATCGTGGGCCTCACCGGCGACATCAACGAGGTGCGCGGCCTCTCCGGCCAGGCGTCGATCGGCGACATCCTGCGCGCGAAGCCCGCCGATCAGGGACTCGCCAGCGTGATCGGGCTGATGTTCCTGGCCACCCAGCATGCCCAGGAGCGGGAGGGCTCCACCGAGGTCGTCAACTGGCGGGAGCTCGATGGGAACGACTACGCCGCGAAGGTGCCGGCGTTCTACTTCCTGGGCGACGTCCCGGTGGAGTGACCCGGGAGCGCTTCCCGAGGAGTCTCCCTCCGCTAGCCCATCCCCTCTGAGCTGTCGCTGCGCGGAGGTCGTGGCGACAGCTCAGAGGGGATGGGCCCCTCGAGTCGGCCTCCACGCCGCGCGGGAGGCTGCGAGGAGCGGTGATCACGCCTCGTCGAGCTCCGCGAGGAGGGCGCGGGACCGCTCCCGCAGCTCCTCCAGATCTGCGCCGAAATCCGCCATCCGGCAGCCGCGACCGTGCGGCGCCACCGCGATGCCCTCGGCCTCCCAATGGGGGAGGGCCCGAGCCAGCAGAGGATGGTCGCCGGAGGCGCTGGTCACCCGCCACCAGGGCACGCCAGAGCCCCAGGTGCGCATGATGCGACCCACCAGGCGGGGGCCGACGCCGACGATCGCGCCGACCTCGCCGTAGGCCGCGACCTGCCCGGAAGGGATCGACTCGACCACGCGCAGCACCCGCTCGACGGTGATGTCGTCCATGCGGGAACGCGCGCGCGGGGGTCCGGTGGGCATGGATGTCAGTCTGGCACGGCCCTCACGACCGACGGCGGCCCGGGACCTCGAGAAGAGGTTCCGGGCCGCCGTCGGTGGGTTGAGGCTGCGCGAGGGCAGGCTCAGTGCTCGCGGTGCTCAGCCGCGGTGCGTGCCGTCCTCCGCAGAGCCATTCTCCGCAGAGCGACCGTCGGCAGGGCCATCCTGCAGCGGGCGGTCGAGCGGATCGCCGTACTCCGGCGCCCTCGGTGGCAGCTCCCCGTTATGCTCCTCCAGCCGCTGCTGCTGCTGGAAGAACGGATCCTGCTCATCCCCGTGCTCGGGCTGGGCCGCACTGTGGTCCGACCTGCCAGCGGTGTCCTGCGGCATCGACCCGTCCTGCACGCGCGAGTCCCGTCCGGCCAGGTGATCCTGGCGGACGTCCTGCTGAGCGCCCAGCTGGTCATGCTGACCGAACTGCTGGTCATCCTGATGGCGCTGGCCGTGCTGACCGTGCTGATCGCGCTGATCGTGCTGCCGGTCGTGCTGGCCGAACTGCTGATCGGCCGGCGGGGTCTGCTGTTCGCCGTACGTTCGCGAGTGCCCGAACTGCTGCTCCGCGGGCGGGGTCTGCTGCTCGTACGAGTGCTCGGCACCTGCGGAGTGCTCCTGGCGTCCCGTGCGGGACACGTCGGAGTGCTGCTCGAAACGGTCCTCGTTGACGGGGCGGCCGAAGCCTCCATCAGAACGCGGCTGGTCGTGGTCATGTTCTCCGGCCGCGCCAGCGCCCATGCCTGCGGCGGCTCCTGCGCCAGCACCTGCACCTGCTCCTGCACCAGCTCCTGCAGCGGGGCCGGCTCCAGCACCGGTGCTCGTATCAGACGAGGTCCGGGGATCGGTGCCTGCCCGGTTCCCATCCACCGCGTGAGTCTCAGGGGTCGATGCGGCGGCCGGAGTGCGGTCCGGTGCATCGCCGGTCAGCGGCTCCTCATGAGCCGGGCGCGCTGCGCGACGACCATGGTTCGCGCCGCGGGCACCGGCGTCGTCAGTCGCAGTGCCGTCCTCGTGATCGGCGGCTCCCGCAATACCCGCGCCAGCCGCACCGGCGCCGACAGCACCAGCTCCGACGGCGCCCGCTGTTGCAGCACCGGAGCCATGGCGATCATCGCTATCACGGCGGTCGTGCGCTGCATGATCGGGATCTCGCGTCGTACGACCATGGTCCGCAGTCCGGTCCTCGCGGACACCCTCGCGCCCATGGTCGGGCTGTCCGTTCACGCTCTCACGGTGCGCATCGCGGTCACGGCCCGCGCCGTGCTCGCTGTGCTCGCGGTGTTCGCGATGCTCGTGGTGATCACGGCCGTCACGGCTGTCACGGCTGTCACGGCTGTCACGGCTGTCATGACCGTCATGCCGGTCATGGTCTTCGCGAACGTTGCGGCCGTCGTGATCGTCGCGATGCTCACGGTGAGCGTCGGTCGCCACGGCGGAGCCGTCACGGTCGCGCCGGGCGGCGTCGTCGGGGGTGTCGGGATCAAGGCGGTCAGCCTCGGCGAGGCGCTCCTGCACGGTGCTGCGCTCCTGATCGACCTCGGCGCGCTCTCGCTCCACTTCCGAACGGCGGCGTTCGGCGGCCAGCTGCTCCTGCTCGGCCTCCTTGGCCTTCCGCTCGGCTTCCAGCCGCGCGCGGTCAGCCTCGAGCTCGGTCTCGCGCACCTTCAGATCGCGCTCCTGGACCAGCTGCTCCTGCTTCGAGGCCTCGTCCCGCAGCTGCGCGGCACGCCGCCGGTCCTCCTCCTGCTGCTGCGCCTTGCGACGCTTCGAGGCCATCACTCCCACCGCGATCAGCACGATCACGAGGATGATCGCCAGCACGACGATCCCGATGATGACGGGCGTGGACAGTTCCATGGTCGGCTCCTTGCGGTCGACTCCTCCGCACGGATGCACGAAGGTCTTCCAGCGTGTAGGTCGATTGCACCAGATCTGAGCCCGCCATGGGGGCATTTCCCGCCGACTGTCATGACGGGCGGCGCGGAATCGACGAATCCCGCCCCGGTAAGGTACGTGGTCGTGAGCAGCTCCGTAACCCGCACCGATGCCGACGTCCTCCCCCAGGCCGAAGCCGGCAGCCCTTCCGCCTCCGGCACCGCCTTGGTCGACGAGTCCCGACGGGTGCTCGTGCACCTGCTCCAAGGACCCTTCCTGGACGGTCGGCGGGACGCCAACCGCTACGCCCAGCTGTTGCGTGACCGCGCCGCGATCGAATCCCGGCTGGCGGACCTCTTCCTCGAGCTGATCGTCGACGATGACGCTCAGGTCGCCTTCGTGCGCCAGAGCGAGGACGATCCTGATGCGCCGAAGCTCCTGCGCCGCCTGACCGGCATGAATCGCCTGGACTCGGTGCTGCTGCTGGTGCTGCGCCAGATGCTGCTGACCCAGTCCTCGCGCGGGCAGCGCACCGTCGTCTCCGAGGCGGAGCTGCAGCAGGCGCTGGCCGCCTACCGCCGCACCACCTCCACCGACGAGGCTGGATTCGCGAAGGAGGTCCGGGCCTCGATCGCGAAGGTTCAGCGCACCGGTCTGCTGGACGAGCAGGGGGATGACTACGAGGTCTCTCCCGTGCTGCGCCTGATGATCGGCCCCGATACCGCGCGGGAGTTCATCGCCCTGTACCGCGAGGCAGGGGTGAGCGGTCTCGAGGACCCCAGCGATGACACCGAGGACGACCCCGAGGACGAGGCTGCCGAGACGAAGGCCTGACCCTTCGGTCGGCCGGTCGGCCGGTCACTCGGCCAGTCAGCCAGTCAGCCAGTCGGCCAGTCAGCCGGTCAGCCGGTCAGCCGGTCAGCCGGTCAGCCGGTCAGCCGGTCGGCCAGTCGGTCGGTCGGGCGTGTCGCGGCGGGGTGCCGCGCAGTGCCGGACCTCGAGTCGCTGGGTGCCACTGCCGAGCGGCTCGAGGGCGACCGTTCACGCCCTGTCGCCGCGCCGCGCGGGCCATGGTCCTCCCCGCTGCGCTCCTCTTCTTCCCGCCTCAGCCCGCCCGGCGTCTCCCCGCACTTCCCGGTGTCGCCCCGGCCCTCCCGCGCCTCTGCGCACCTCCCCGCGTCGCCCCGCGGGGCGCTCTTGCGCGCTCTTCTGCCGGGTCGACGATGAACAGCGGGTGTATATGAAAGGCCATTTCATAAAACCCTCTTGTTGAGCCGACTGCTTCGTGGAATAACTGTCGTAGCAGGTCAGTGGGGTGCCGCCGTGCCCGGTTGCGGGAAGGCGGGCCCTCGCGACGTGCTCCCCAAGGTCGCCATGCGGGTGAAGATCCTCGCCTCGGTCCGCGGCCTCACGGGAGCGCTCCCACGCCTGCTGATTCCCCGTGGAGAGACGCGTTCGGGAGACGAGCGCCGAGCAGGAGGCAGTCCAGTGAGAGGACCCGAACGATGACCGCGCCACCGGTGGCCGCAGCCACCGGAGCGCCGGAGGTGGAGCGGCCACCGGCTCCGGGGGGACCGGCGGTTGCGGCCCCGCGGAGGCGCCGTGTCCTGCGCGCTGTGCGCAACAGCTGGCAGCTCTATCTGCTGGTCGCTCCCGCCGTCGTTTTCTTCCTGATCTTCAACTACGTCCCGATGTACGGGGCGCAGATCGCCTTCCGCGATTTCATCGCCTCCGACGGGATCTGGGGGAGTCGCTGGGTGGGTCTCGAGCACTTCGAGCGCTTCTTCGACTCCTACTACTTCTGGCGCCTGCTGCGGAACACGCTGATCCTGAGCCTCTACCAGCTGGCCCTGTTCCCGCTCCCGATCATCCTGGCGCTCTCCCTCAACGAGGTGAAGAACCACCTCTTCAAGCGATTCGCGCAGACGCTCACCTACGCGCCGCATTTCGTCTCGCTGGTGGTCGTCGTCGGCATGCTGTTCGCGTTCCTCGATCCGCGCCTCGGGCTCGTCAACCACCTCATCGAGCTGGTCGGCCTCGCACCGATCCAGTTCATGCAGGATCCGGGCTGGTTCCGGCATCTCTACGTGTGGTCGGGGGTCTGGCAGTCCCTGGGCTGGAGCACGATCATCTACCTGGCGGCGCTCTCCGGTGTGAACCCTGAGCTCCATCAGGCCGCCCAGGTCGACGGCGCGAATCGTCTCCAGCGGATCCGACACGTCAACATCCCGGCGATCATGCCGACCGTCGTGATCCTGTTCATCCTCGACTTCGGCAGCTTCATGGCAGTGGGCTTCGAGAAGGCCCTGCTGATGAACAACTCGCTCAACGCCGAGGCCTCGGACATCATCCAGACCTTCGTCTACGAGACCGGGCTCCTGGAGGGGCAGTACAGCTACGCCGCGGCCGTCGGGCTCTTCGACTCCGTCATCAACATCCTCCTGCTGGTCGGCGTCAATCAGCTCGCCCGCCGTTTCTCAGAGAACAGCCTGTGGTGATCCCGTGACCTCCTCCCCTTCCCAGAGCCCGCAGGCCCTGCAGAGCCCTCAAACCGTGCAGAGCCCGCAGGCCGTGCGGAGCCCTCAGTCGTCAGGGCCCGGCCCCGCCTCGCGGCGCCCGAAGCGGCGCCCGCTCACCTCTCGCGAGGATCGCTGGTTCGACCGCCTCAACACCGTCTTCCTGCTCGCAGTGGTCGCCGTGATCGGCTATCCGCTGTGGTTCGTGCTCATCGCCTCGGTGAGCGATCCGCATGCCGTGCAGACGGGCCAGGTGTGGCTCTGGCCGGTCGACCTGAACCTGGACGGCTATGCGCGGGTGTTCTCCCAGGGGTCCATCTGGACCGGATACCGCAACACCGTCATCTACACGATCGTCGGAGTTGCCCTGCACCTGCTGATCGTGCTGCCCTGCTCCTACGCGCTCTCGCGGCGGAATATGGCGGGCCGCACCGGGGTGACCTGGTACATCCTGATCACGATGCTCTTCTCGGGCGGCATCATCCCCACCTACCTGGTCGTCAAGGACCTGGGCATGCTGGACACCATCTGGGCCGTGGTGGTGCCGGGGGCGGCCGGGGCCTGGTCGATCCTCGTCGGCCGGGCGTTCTTCACCCAGAGCGTCCCTGAGGAGCTGGCCGAGGCGGCGACCGTCGACGGTGCGGGTGACATCCAGATCTTCCTGCGCATCGCGATACCCCTCTCTGCGCCGATCATCGCCACGCTCGCCCTGTTCCATGGGGTCGGGCTGTGGAATGAGTACTTCAAGGCGCTCATCTACCTCTCCGATCGGGACAAGTACACCCTCCAGCTGGTCCTGCGCGAGCTGCTGGTGGTCTCGCAGGAGACCTCCCAGGGCGGGGCGGGTGCGGCCGGCTCGCTGATCGAGCAGCAGCGACTGGCCGCCCTGATCAAGTACGCGGTGATGATCGTCGCTTCGCTCCCGCTGCTGGTGATCTACCCCTTCCTGCAGCGCTTCTTCACCCAGGGCGTGCTCATCGGCTCGGTCAAGGGGTGAGGGCGCGATGCTGACCCGCCTCGACGGCGCCCTGCACTGGCTGGTGCGGCTGGTGTGGCTGAACACCTGCTGGCTCGGGCTCACAGCGGCCGGCGGGATCGTGCTCGGCGTCGGCCCCGCCACCTTCGCCGCGCTCGAAGTGGCGCAGCGCTGGATGCGCGGCGAGAGGGACCTGCCCATCGGCCGCGCCATGTGGCAGCAGTGGCGCCAGGGCTGGCGGCTCACCAACGCCGTCACCCTGCTCGCCCTCACGCTGTGCGGAGCTCTGGTCGCCACCTGGTGGCTCTCGCGCGGCCTGCCGCCCGTCCCGGCCGCACTCACGCAGGGGCCTGCGCTGCTGGGCCTGCTCCTGATGGTCGCGCTGATGCCGCATCTGCTCTGGATCGCAGGGCGGGAGGTCGACGGTGCCCCGCCGCGCCTGGCCGTCGTGTTCACCGCGGCGCTCGCGGTCGGCCTCGGGCGCCCCGTGCTGACCCTCTGCCTGCTGGCTCCTCTGATCGCCTGGCCGGTGGCGCTGATCGCCAGCGGCTGGCCGGGACTGCTGCCCGTCTGCGGGATCAGCATCCCTCTCGTGGCCGCCGCCTGGTGCCTGCGGCGCACCTTCCCCTGAACCTGCCACCCCTCGACCCCACAAACCCTGAACTGGTCACTCGCCTGGTTCAGTCACGTCCCGAAAGGATCCCTGCACCATGTCCCACCACCCCTTCACCCGCCGTGCCGCGCTGGCGTCAGGCGCCGCCCTCGCCTCCGCTGCGGTCCTCGCCTCCTGCGGCGACGACAGCGAAGAGATCGACACCCTCGACCAGATCGAGAACCCCGACGAGAACATCACCCCCGAGGGCATGCCGATCGCGAACGAACTGATCACGATCGACTTCCTCAGCGCCCGCCCCTCGACCACCGCAGAGGACTGGAACGAGGTCTCCGTCATCCAGGCGACCGAGGAGCTCACCAACGTCCACATCGACTTCGGCCTGGTCCCCCAGGATGGAGCGACCGAGCGCCGCAACCTCGTGCTGAGCAGCGGCGACTACCCCAGCGCGTTCTACCGCACGGGGGTCGGGACCGGGGGCATCGCCACCTACGGGGAGCGAGGCACCTTCATCGCACTGAACGACCTGCTCGACCAGCACATGCCGAACCTGACCGCGCTGATGGAGAAGAGCCCCCAGATCCGGGAGGGTCTGACCTTCCCGGACGGGAACATCTACTCCACGCCCCAGATCTACGACCCGAGCTTCCTGGGCCTGCGATACATGTTCAAGCTCTGGGCCCGGCAGGACTGGCTGGACCAGTTCGGCATGGCCGTGCCGGAGACGACCGAGGAGTTCGAGGCCTATCTCGAGGAGTCCGTCAACACGATCGACGGCGCGATCGGCCTCACCGACCCCGTGAACCTGGGGGAGACCTACCCGACGCTCTACGGCGCCTTCGGGGTGGCGAACCAGGGCACCGCCGGGGGCCAGATCGATCTGGATCCGGACACGGGGAAGGTGCGCTACTTCCCGATCACCGACGGCTACCGCGAGATGATGGAGTACCTCAACGGGCTCTACAGCAAGGGACTGATCCCGGCAGACATCTTCTCCTCGGACCGGGCGACCTTCACCGCGCAGGGCAGCGAGGGGATCGTGGCCGCCTGCGGGACGCCCGCCCCTGCCGGATACTTCGGCGAGGAGGGCGAGAAGTACGTCGTCGTCCCCCCGCTGACCCGCAGCGCGGGGGAGACCCCGGTGTGGCACGCGGTGCGCTCCGAGCTCGCCTCGATCGGCCACTTCGTGATGACCGACCGCTGCGAGCATCCCGTGGCGCTCGCCCGCTGGATGGACTACTGGTACAGCGAGGAGGGTGCTCGTCAGTTCTTCCTCGGCAACCAGGGGGACAGCTGGGAAGAGGTGGACGGCGAGTACAAGCTGCTGCCCGAGATCACCGAGGGACAGTCCGTCGATGACGGCCTCAAGCCGCACTCGATCTTCATGGGCGGCAGCTACCCGGGCTGGGTGACCGAGCGCTGGTTCGGGGGCGTGGAGAGCATGCCGCAGGCCATGGAGAGCTCGAAGGCCATGGAGCCGTACGCGATCCCCGAGGTGTGGTCCGCCTTCACCTTCACCCCGGAGGAGTCCGACGTGCTCGGCACCGTCGGCACCGAGATCGGCAAGTACCTCGGCGAGGCGCGAGCAGGCTTCATCACCGGCCAGCTGCCGCTGTCCGAGTGGGGCACCTTCGTGGAGACCCTCGAGAGCATCGGGCTGAGCGAGTTCTTGGAGATCCAGCAGACGGCGTACGACCGCAGGCAGTGACCCGGCCCCCGGGCCTCCCTGCACAGGGCGGCCCGGGGTGCGCGGACGGAGCGGCCCCGGGGTGCGCGGCCAGCGTGATCTGGCTCGCTTTCCCGGCGTCGCCCCGTGCCTGAGCGGTCCCCAGCGGAGAGCTCTCGCCCCGGACGGCAATTGCGCACCATCGGCATTACGGAATAAGGTCAGGCTCGCCTAACCACCGGTTCCCGGTGGTCTCGAACCTGGAGGAACCGCTGTGAAGCTTTCCCGCCGTGCACTCGTCCTAGCGGCGCTCGCCGTCCCCGCGCTCGCCGCCTGCTCCGGGGAGGCAGGGACCAGCACGGCTCCCACCGCGGGCGGCGGCGCGGCCGACGGGTCCTTCCCCGTCACCCTCACCCACCTCTACGGCGAGACCGTGATCGAGGCGGAGCCCGCCACCATCGCGACCGTCTCCTGGGTCAACGCCGACACCCTGCTCGCGCTCGATGTGGTGCCGGCCGGGATTCCGACCGTCACCTGGGGCGGCAACGACAACGGCTCCACCGACTGGATCGATGCGAAGCTCACCGAGCTCGGCGCCGACTGGGGCACCGAGAACGCCCCCACCCAGTACGACGAGTCCGACGGCATCAACTACGACGAGATCGCGGCGCTGCTCCCGGACCTCATCATCGCCGCCTATTCCGGCCTCACCGAGGAGGAGTACACGCAGCTGAGCAAGATCGCGCCGACCATCGGCCCGCTGGCGGCGAACTACACCGCCGGCTGGGAGGACGTCCTGACCGCCGTCGGCACCGCCACCGGTCGCTCCGAGCAGGCCACGAGCCTCGTCGAGCAGATCACCGCGGATCTCGCCGCCGTCGGCGAGGAGAACCCGGCCGTCGCCGGCGCCACCTTCATCGCCGGCACCCTGGGCCTCGCGGACAACTCGATCAACCTCTACGTCGGCGAGGACACCCGCCCGCGCTTCTTCACCGCGCTGGGGATGACCCAGGCGGAGGTCATCGACGAGAACACCCCCGGGGCGGACAGCTTCTACCTCGAATGGTCCGCCGAGCGCGCCGACGAGCTGGTCTCGGACCTCTTCTACACCTGGGCCGCGCCCGGCACCACGGTCGAGGACTTCCAGGCGAATCCGCTGTTCGCGCAGATCCCCGCGGTGGCCTCCGGCGGGGTGGTGCTCACCGACGACGACCACCTCACGCTGTCGATCTCCGCAGCCAATGCGCTGAGCCTGCCCTGGGCGCTCGAGCACCTGGTGCCGTCCATCGTCGAGACCGCTCAGCACGTCCGGGGCTGAGCAGCCACGGTGCGACGCTCCACCCCGCTGGCGATCGCCGGAGGCCTCCTGGCCCTGGCGATCGCCAGCCTGCTCTCCCTCATGATCGGCGCCCGCACCGTCGCCCCGAGCACCGTGTGGGATGCGCTGACCGCCTACGACGCAGGCTTCGCGGACCACGCCGTGATCCATGCCCGGCTGCTGCGCACCGCCGCCGGGGTCGCCGTCGGTGCGGCGCTCGCCGTGGCCGGCGCCGCGATGCAGGGAGTGACCCGCAACCCGCTCGCGGACCCCGGCATCCTGGGGATCAACGCAGGCGCCACCACCAGCGTGGTGATCGGGGTGTTCCTCCTGGATGCATCCGCCGTCGCCGAGTTCATGGTGCTCGCCCTGATCGGCGCCGCCGTCGGCACCGTCGTCGTCTACGCCGTCGCCTCGCTCGGACGCGACGGCGCCACCCCGGTGAAGCTCGCGCTCGCCGGGGCGGCGGTCACCGCCGGTCTCGGCTCGGTGATCAACGCACTGGTGCTTCTCGACGACGCGTCCCTGGACCGGCTGCGGTTCTGGCAGGTGGGCACCCTCGGCGCCCGCAGCCTCTCCGATATCGCGGTCGTCGCGGCGCTGATGGCGATCGGGGCGGTGCTGATCACGGGGACCACCGGTGTGCTCAACGCCCTCGCCCTCGGCGACGACGCCGCGGTGGGCCTCGGCGTGAGGGTGGCACGGGCACGGATCGTGCTGGGGATCGCGATCATCCTGCTGTGCGGGGCGGCGGTCGCGCTCGCCGGGCCCGTCGGCTTCCTCGGCCTGGTGGTCCCGCATGCCGCACGGCTGCTGGTAGGCGGCGACTACCGGCGCATCGTCCCGCTGTGCCTGCTGGGCGGCCCGGTGCTGATCCTGCTGGCCGACACCGTGGGCAGGGTGGTCGCCCCGCCCGCCGAGGTGCAGGTCGGCGTGATGACCGCCCTGATCGGAGTGCCCGTCTTCGTGGTGCTGCTGCGCACCCGGCGGCAGGTGGGGCTGTGAACGCCGCTCCCGCTCCCGCTCCCGAGCCCGCGCCGCGCGCCTCCCGCCCGGGCCCCGGCTCCCGCCCGCGCTCTCCCGGCCGTTCCCGCCGCACTGCGCTGACCGCCCTGGTCGCCGGGGTGATCGTGCTGGCCCTGGTCGCGGCCCGCGTGCTGCTGGGCACCCCGATGGTGCCGCTGGACCAGGCGCTGCGGGTGATCGGCGGCGAGGCGATCCCCGGCATCTCCTTCATCGTGATGGAGAACCGCCTGCCCACCGCGGTGGTCGCGCTGCTGGCCGGCATCGCCTTCGGGCTCTCCGGCACCATCTTCCAGACCCTGCTGCGGAACCCGCTGGCCAGCCCTGACGTGATCGGGGTGACCCTCGGCGCCTCGGCCGGGGCGGTGATCGCGATGAGCTTCTTCGAGACCGACGGCCGCGCGCTGTTCTGGTTCACGCTGCTGGGCGGCGTGCTGACGGCGCTGCTGATCCTCGCGGTGGCCGGAGCGGGCCGCCCGGGCGCGACCGGCGCGGTGGACAACCGCTTCGTGCTGGTGGGCATCGGGGTCGCCGCGGCGCTCAGCGCCCTGGTCTCCTACCTGCTCACCCGGCTCACCCTGCAATCCGCCGGGGACGCGATGCACTGGCTGGTCGGCTCGCTGTCCACCTCCACCTGGGACCGAGTGGTGGTGCTCGCGATCGCTCTGGCGGTGCTGCTTCCGGTCCTCGCACTGCTGGTGCCCCGGCTGCGGATCCTGCAGCTGGGCGATGAGACCGCCACCGGGCTCGGCCTCGCGGTGCCCCGCACCCGGATCTGGCTGATCATGGTCGCGGTGATCCTCTGCGCGTTGACGGTCGCGGTCACCGGCCCGCTCTCCTTCGTGGCCTTCCTCGCCGGGCCGATCGCCCGGATGCTCGCCGGCCGGCCCAGCTTCGTGCTGTCCGCCGCCGTCGGCGCCGTGATCGTGCTGCTCGCCGACATCGCCGGCCAGAACCTCTTCGGCTCCACCGAGCTGCCCGCCGGAGTCATCACCGGCGCGCTCGGTGCCCCGTTCCTGCTGTGGATGCTCACCCGCACCACGTTCTCCGGACCCGGAAGGTGACCTCGCCACGATGGCACTGATCGAGACCCGCAACCTGCACCTGGCCTATGACCGTCGGGACATCGTCCGCGACCTCAGCCTGAGCCTGCCCGAAGGGCAGATCACGATCATCGTGGGCGCCAACGGCAGCGGGAAGTCGACCCTGCTGCGCGGGATGTCACGCCTGCTCACTCCGCGCAGCGGCACCGTGCTGCTGGACGGCCGTGATCTCCATTCCCTGCGCGGCAAGGAGCTCGCCCGCCGCCTCGGCCTGCTCCCGCAGACTCCGATCGCCCCCGACGGCGTCACCGTGAGGGAGCTGGTCACCCGCGGCCGCTTCCCCCACCAGGGCCTGTTCCCGCAATGGTCCGACCAGGACGAGCTGGCGGTGGCCGAGGCGCTCGCCGCCACTCGCACCGACGCGCTGCAGGACCGGCTGCTCGAGGAGCTCTCCGGCGGGCAGCGCCAGCGGGTCTGGATCGCGATGGCGCTCGCCCAGCAGACGGAGGTGCTGCTGCTGGACGAACCCACCACCTACCTCGATGTCACCCACCAGCTCGAGGTGCTCGACGTGGTCAGGGACCTGCAGCGGGAGCGCGGCACCACCGTGGGGATCGTGCTGCATGACCTGAACCTCGCCGCGCGCTACGCCGATCACCTGGTCGCCATGCGCTCCGGCGAGATCCATTCCCAGGGCACGCCGGCCGAGGTCATCACCCGCCAGATGGCGCATGAGGTCTTCGCCCTGGATGCCCACATCGCCCCCGATCCGGTCACCGGCACCCCGATGGTGCTGCCGCTGGGCCGTGACCGCACCGCCCCCGGTGCACACCACCACCACGAGGAGGACCCCATCTCGACCACCGCCGAGACCGCCCCGACCGAGACCGCCTTGAGCGCGACTGCCCCTACCGCGACTGCCCCGACCGAGGCTGCCCCGACCGAGACTCCCGCTGCGACCGACACGCGCGTCTCCGCCCTGGACCACAGCTCGATGCTCGCCTTCGAGCTGGAGGTCGCCGCACGCCGCAGCCTCGGCCCCTCGCTGGTGCGCTTCACCCTGACCGGCCCTGAGCTCGAGCACTTCGGCACCAACTCCCATGTGCTGGACCTGCGGATCAAGCTGATCATCCCCGGGCCTGCCGCGAGCGCAGACCACTTCGCCCCGGTGCGTCCCGGTGCGCTGCTCGACCCCGTCATCCACTCCGACTGGTACCGCAGCTGGCTGCAGATCGATCCCACCGACCGCGGCTGGATGCGCACCTACACGGTGCGTGAGCATCGCGCCGCCGGCCATCCCGGGAACCACACCGCGAACCCCGAGATCGACATCGACGTGGTCCTGCACCTCGACCCCGTCGAGGTCCCCGGCCAGGGCGTCGCCGCCCGCTGGGCCCGGGATGCGAGGGTCGGTGACACGCTCACGATGCTCGGTCCCAACCGGCATCTGGTGGGCCCCGAGTACGGCGGCATCGAGTTCCGGCCCGGCACCGCCCGCACCGTGCTGCTGGTGGGCGACGAGACCGCGCTGCCGGCCGTCGGCTCGATCCTCGAGGCGCTGCCCGCCTCGATCAGCGGTCACGCTCTGCTCGAGGTGCCCGAGGCCGGTGACCAGCAGCAGCTGCTGACCCGCTCCGGGGTGCAGGTGACCTGGCTGCCCCGCGAGGGCCGCCCGCACGGCGAGCTGCTCGACGCCGCGGTGCGGGAGCTGATGAGCGCGAACGCCCAGGCATTCCGGGGCACGGCGGGGGATGATCCCGCAGCGCCTGAGGGCTCCGCGGGGGCCGATGGCTTCGCAGGGGCCGACGGGTCCGCTGCAGCCGCGTCACCGGAGCTCGAGGACGTCGACGTCGACGAGACCATGCTGTGGGAGACGACCACCGGGCACGGCGCCTTCTACGCCTGGCTGGCGGGGGAGGCCGGGGTGATCAAGACCCTGCGCCGACACCTGGTCAGCGAGCTGGGGCTGGACCGGAAGCAGGTCTCCTTCATGGGGTACTGGCGCCTGGGCCGGCCCGAGCACTGAGCGGAGCGGACGCGAAGAAGACGCAAGAAGACCCGGCGAAGAGGCGGCGAAGACGCGGAGGGGACGCAGAGCGGAGACGGAGCGGACGCGGGCTGCCCTGGCCGCACCGGCCGCACCAGCACCCGCCTCACTGCCGCACGATGATGTTCTCCGAATCGATGTAGGCGCCCACCGGGGAGGTCAGCGCGCCGATCACCTCGGCGACATGCTCGGGCTGCATGATCGTGCGCGGATCCTCGTCCGGGGCGAGCACGCGCCGCAGCTCGGTCGCGGTGCGCCCGGGGGAGATGCACGCGACCCGGGTGCCGTAGATCGAGAGCTCCTCCCGCATCACCTCGCTCATGGTGATCAGCGCGGACTTCGACGCCGAATAGGTCAGCCAGCCCGAACGCCCGGTGACCCCGGCGGTGGAGGCCACGTTCACGATCAGGTCGAAGACGTTGCCGCGATTGAGGAGAGTCTTCACCAGCAGGAACGGTGCATAGAGGTTCACCTCCATGGTGCGCTCGAAGTCCGGCATCCTGACCTGCTGCAGCGGCACCGGGTTCGTGTAACCGGCGTTGTTCACCAGCAGATGGATGTGGCCCACCTCGTCGTAGAGCCGCTTCGCGGCGCGCTTGAGGGCGGAGCGGTCGCCGACGTCGAGCACGCAGGACAGGAAGCGGGTGCTGCCGTCATCCTCCTCGCGCAGCAGCCCGGCGGCCTGGTCGAGGTCCTCGGCGCTGCGGGAGACGAGGATGATCGTGGAGATGTCCGGCTCCTGCGCGAGCCGGCGGGCGGTCGCCAGTCCGATCCCGCGGGAGGCGCCGGTGATCAGGGCGGTGCGGCCGGGAAGCTCTGGCTGAGCACTGCGCGCGGTGGTCTGCTCAGACATCTCGATCCCTCTCTCCCTGCAGCAGCACGGTGGCCATGCGGACGTCGGTCGGGGAGGTCACCTTGAGGTTGGTGTCGCTGCCATCGAGGAAGTGCACCGGGAAGCCGGCGTCGGCGACCAGGGTCGCGTCCTCCGTGTACTCGATGCCCTCGGACAGGGCCTTCTCGTGGGCGGCGACCAGATCGGTGCGCCGGAACTTCTGGGGCAGCTGCACATTGCGCAGCCGGTCCCGGTCCAGCGAGCCGGTGACCTGGTGGGTCTCGGGATCCACGGGCGCGACGGTGAAGGGGATCGGTGACATCAGCGCGACGTTCTGCCAGGGCGAGTCGATCAGGCGCGTGAAGTCCGCGGCGGTCGCCAGCGGGCGGGCGGACTCGTGCAGGAGGATCTGGTCGTACTCGCAGTGCGGGAGCATCTCGCGCACCGAGGAATGACGCGTCGGCGCTCCCGGCACCAGCGTGATCGGGGTGGAGATCGCGTAGGCCTCGAGCACCTCCTCGATCTCCTTCCGCCAGCCCTCGGGGAAGTTCACCACGATCTGCCCTACCTGCGGCAGGCGATCCGCGGTGACCAGGGTGTACACGAGGATCGGGATGCCGCGCAGCTTGAGCAGCTGCTTGGGCTGTCCCGCTCCGACCCGGGCCCCCACCCCGCCGTTGAGCAGGACCAGCGAGAACGTCGCAGCGGCCGTCGTCATGGGTGTCTCCTCTCTGCTGGTGTCATCTCTTCTGGTCTCATCGCCGACTCAGGATTCCTTCTCGTAGGCGGTGAGCACCTCGCGGATCGGTCCGTCCTGGACCAGCTGTCCCTGGCGCAGGTAGAGCCCTCGGGTGCAGAAGCGGCGCAGGTCGTTGTCCTTGTGGGAGACCAGGAAGAGGGTGCGGTTCGCGGCCAGCAGCTCCTCGATCCGCATGTAGCACTTGGTGCGGAAGGCCTTGTCGCCGACCGCGAGCACCTCGTCGACCAGGATGATCGGCTCATCGAGCTGCGAGATCACGGAGAACGCGAGCCGGACCTTCATCCCGGAGGAGAAGTGCCGGAACGGCGTGTCCAGGAACTTCTCCATCTCCGCGAAGTCGACGATCTCGTCGAACTTCGCCGCGATGGTCTCCTTCCGCATCCCGTGCAGGCCGGCGGCGAGATGGATGTTCTCCCGCCCGGTGAGGTCCGGGGCGAAACCGCCGGTGATCTCGATCAGCGGTGCCACGCCGCCGGTCACCGAGACCCGGCCCGCATCGGGCAGCAGCACCCCCGCCACCACCTTCAGCAGCGTGGACTTGCCCTGCCCGTTGCGGCCCACGACGCCGACCGCCTCGCCCTGACCCACCTCGAAGGAGATGTCCTTGAGGCCCCAGAAGGCGTCGCCGTCGGGGCCCTTGTCGCGGCGGAAGAGCATCGAGCGCAGGCTCAGGTCGCGACGCTTGCGGGAGAACTCGACTCCCACCCCGTCCAGCGAGATCACGGGGGCGGCAGGGCTCCCGGCGGGCCCCCCGGTGGGGGAGTCGGCAGCGGGGAGAATGTTCGTGTCGTTCATCAGACCTCCTTCAGCACCTGACGCTCCATGCGACCGAACACCGTCCAGCCGATCACCAGAATGGCGGCAGAGATGGTGGCGGCCACGAGGATCGCGTCCCAGTGCACCGGACCGGGGAAGAGCCCGGCGCGATAGCACTCCAGGATCCCGGTGAGCGGATTGAACTTGTAGAGCCCGACGACCACCGGCGGCAGTGACGTGACCACCACGTCGTTCAGGCTGTAGATGATCGGGGAGGCGTAGAACAGCGCACGCGTGGCCACCCGGATCAGCGGCTCCACGTCCCGCACCAGCATGGTGATCGGGGAGAACAGGAGGGCGAGTCCCAGCAGCAGCATCAGCTGGATCAGGATGCCGACGGGGAAGAGCACCAGCTGCAGATCGAACTGCGGCCGGTAGAACACCGCGAAGACGGCGAGCACCGGGATCGACAGCAGGAACTCCACGCCCTTCGCGCCGGTGCTGCGCAGCACCCAGATCTGGCGCGGCAGGGAGGTCGAGGCGATCAGCCGCCGCTGGGAGGCCAGCGACTGGATGCCCTCGTTGATCCCGTTGGTGAACCACATGAACGGCAGCAGCCCGGAGAGCAGGAAGATGATGTACGGCTCCGCGCCCACCGTGCGATGGAAGATCACCGTGAACACGAACCAGTAGATCGAGCCCATCATCAGCGGCTCGAGCACGGTCCAGACATAGCCGAGCATCGAATCGGCGTAGCGCAGCTTGAGGTCGCGCCGGATCAGCACCGCGAGGATCTTCCGGGTGCGCACCAGCTCCCGGAGGGTCTGCGCGGTCGAGGTGCGGGTCCCGGCGGTGTAGGGGACGGGCCGGCTCACGGGGTCGTGACCCGGCTGCTCGGAGCGGACGGCGCCTCGTCCGTCGGCGGAGCGGGAGCGGGCGGGTCGGGCGGGCTCGGATCGGGCCCGCCGATCCGCGCCCACTGCTCGTCCCGCTGCGCTGCGAGGTCGCGGCAGGTGGTGAGGAAGCGGTCGAGGGACGCCCCCGGGGTGGTGTCCCCGAGGTAGTACTCGCTCAGGCGCAGTCGCTCCTCACGGCCCGGATCGCGGGAGATCGCCTCCATGGCGAGCCGCCCGGCGGCCGACGCCTCCTGAACGGTGAGACGGGGGAGCACATCGAGCATCCGGGTACCGGCCTCCTGAGCAGTTCCTTCGGCGGGGGTGGTGATGATCAGCGGCTTGCCGGTGGCGAGCCAGTCGTTCGCGACGGCGGAGACGTCGCAGATCAGCAGATCCGCCTCCGCGACGTCGAGCGACAGCGGGCGGTCGTCGGAGATGGTGTGCCCGCCCTCGGCGAGCAGCTCCCGCACCGTCCGGTCCGCTTCGCCGAACTCCGGCACCCGCACCCCGGTCAGCGGATGGGGGCGATAGATGATCCGGGCCCCCTCCTCCTGCACGGCGCGCAGCAGCGTCTCGGCGTGGGTGCGCAGCGAGCTGTAGGCGACAGAGGCCTGGCCGCCCTCCCAGGTGGGCGCGTAGAGCACGACCGGTCGTTCATCCCGGCGCTCCGGGACGGCGACCGCCTCCCGGTCGGTGTCCAGGGCGGGGCGGCCGACGGGGAGGCAGCGGGCGGCGGCGTCGAACAGGGAGGTGTACCGCGCATAGCGGTCGATCGCCGCCTGCCCCGCCACGAAGGAGTAGTCGTAGGCCTTCACCTGGTTGGAGACCGAGACGCCCTTGTCCGAGTCCCCGTGCAGCAGGGACACGTGGATGACCGATCGGGAGCGCAGCGGCGCCGTGTTCATCGGGTTGTAGTTCACGTACAGGATCAGCTTGGTGTCGCTGCGGGCGATCAGCCCGTCGAGGGTGGCGTCCAGGGCGACCGTCACCACCGGCATGTCCATCTCGTCCCGCAGCACCTCCGCGACCCGGGAGTCCATGCACACCACGGTCACGCCCAGCTCCGCATGGAGTGCTCGGAGCGGGCCGTACCAGCCGCGCAGCTGGTAGATGCTCTCTATGGTGTCGGCGAAGTAGACGATGACGTCGCCGTGCAGGGACTGGTCCTGGAGGTCCTCGTCGTCGCCGAGGCCGTCGGGCATTCCGCCGGGCAGCAGGTGGTAGCGGCGCAGGAGCCGCCCGCCCATGCTGCGCAGTCGGCGGTTCAGGGTGTTCTCTCGAGGCTGCAAGGCCTGCTCCCTTCGCGGGGCGAGGTGGTCGGGTCGGTGCAGTCGAACAGCTGCGACCAGGCCTGGGTGGTGGTGGTCAGGGGCAGGGCACGGCGATAGCTGCGGCGCAGGGGCCCCCAGCGCAAGGCCATCCGCAGGTGGCGCCGCGCCGTGCCGAGCAGGAGGCGGCGTCCTGTCGAGCCGCGCACCGGGTGGGCCATCAGGGCCCGGCCGGTCGCGTCGGTGATCACGATCGCGTCCGCCCCGAGGGCGGTGCGCCAGGTCAGGCGGTCCTCCCGCACACCCATCACCAGGCGCGGCGGCCGGTCCGGGCGCAGCAGGCGCAGCGTCGCGCGGGTGAGGGCGCGCAGCAGCGGCAGCGGGCGGTGGCGGGTGATCGCGAGGGGCTCGGCTGCGCGATCGGCATCCGTCCGGGCCGTCCAGTCGGCGCCCGCCTGCGTCGTCCAGTCGGCACCCGCCTGCATCGTCCACTCGGCGATCACTTTCCCGCCGTCGGCCCGGGCCCGTGCGAGGTCCCGTCCGAGCCAGGAGTCGGGGCCGGCGAGGAAGGACCCGATGCCGTCGTCCCACAGCGCGGTGGTCAGGTGCAGCCCGGAGAGGATGTGCTTGCCCTGGTGCAGCAGGGAGGAGGCGATCACGCCGCGGCCGGAGCCGTGCGCGGCGGCGGTCGCCAGCCGGTTGCGGTGCAGCACCCGTGCGGTCCAGGTCATCTGGGTGCGGTACATGGTCCAGGGCGGGTGATGGACGCTGGTCCCGGGCAGCACCACGTGGTGGTACCCGTGCTCGGTGGCCCGCAGCCCGTACTCGGCGTCGTCCCATTTCAGGAAGTAGGGGGCCGGCAGTCCCAGCTCCGCTGCCGTGCCGGGCGGGAACAGGGTCGCCCACCAGCCGGTGTAGTTGGCCTCGCCATGGGCGCGCAGGAAGCTCCACTGCTCGGGGGTGGTGCCCGACAGCTCGACGGGCCGCCGGATGCCGTCCGTGGCATGCCACTGGAAGTCCCCGCCCCGCACCGCCTCCGACACGGCGATCAGGCGGTCCGGCTGCTCGGAGGAGAACAGCGGGGTGCCCAGGATGGTGGGGACCGCGCACAGCGCCTGGAAGGTGACCATGCGGCGCAGGGACTCCTCGGACAGCACCGCATCATCGTCGGAGAACAGCACCGCGTGGCCGGGGGAGGCGGCGGTCTCGAGCATCCCGCGGGCATAGCCGCCGGAACCACCGAGGTTCGGCTGGGTGATCAGCCGGATCTCCGGCCGCTCGGCGAGCAGCCGGGTGACGGCGGGCAGCTGGGCGAGGGTGTGGCCCTGATCGACGACGATCACCTCATCGACGCAGTGCATCCGGGCGAAGCGCTCGGCCTGGGTGATCGCATCCTGCTCGCGGCCCCGGGTGGGCATCACCACCGTGACGGGCGGCAGCTCGACCGCACGCTCGACGCTCCAGGTGACGGTGCCGACCGGCCCCTCGATCCAGAGCCACTGCGGCCCTCGGGCGGAGAGCCGCACCTGGTGGCCGCCGACGATATCGACGGCGAGCGGCCAGCGCTGCCCGGAACGGGCCGCCCACAGGGTGGCGGGCCCGCCCTCGAACTCGAGGGTCACCGCCGCATCGCCCAGCACGGTCCGCCAGACCGAGGCCGGCAATGCCTGCCCCCAGAGGGGAGCGCCGGCGGCGGCGGAATCGGGAGCCCGCCAGGTGCCCAGGATCAGGGAAGCGCGGTGGGCCGTGCTCATGCCCGCCCCGGGATCTCGAAGGAGCTGGCATCGGGGAAGCGGCGCCGCAGGAAGGCGCGCACCTGGGCGTCGATCACCGCAGCATCGAGCTCCTGGGTGGACTCGTTGAGGCAGAAGGTCTCCAGCACGTCCCGGTCCTGCTCGAGGCCGGCCAGCCGCTCGGCCGCGTCGGGAGCGCCGACGTTCACGTAGCGGTAGCGGATGCCGCGGGTGACCGCACGCCCGGTGGCGTGGGCGTAGTTCATGTGCAGGGCGCCGGAGAGCGTCACGTCGTCGATGCGGCGGAACTGGGCGTCGCGGGTCGCGGCGACGACCTCCGGCCAGCGCTCCTCGATCTCCTGCGAGATCGTGCGGCGCAGGGCGAACGGGGTGTGGAAGAGCTTGCGGGAGACCCGCTTCCCGGTCGCCTCGTGCACGAGCGCCCGGGCGTTCTTCCCGGCGGAGTCGGAGGCGGGCTCTCCCTGGGCCGGCGCGCCGGGGGCGACATGCGCGCGGGACATGTACATCGACGCGATCCCGTTGGGGTTGAAGAAGAGCTCGGGGGCGACGGGGGAGGAGAGGAAGACGTCGTCGTTGAAGTACAGGAAGTGCTCGCTGAGCCCTTCGATCCGGTGCAGGTTCGCCTCGATCGCCTGCGAGTTGAAGGTCGGCAGCCTGGTCCCAGCCGGAGCGATGTCCGCGTGGTCGACGACCGTGAGCCGCGGATGGTCCGTTCGCAGCCAGGTGGGGCGCTGGCGGTCCGTGACCAGGTAGACGTGGCGCACCCACGGTGCGTACTGCTCGAGGGAGCGCAGGGAATGGCGCAGCTCATCGTGCGCCACGAAGCGTAGATCGGCGGCGGCATGCTCGGTCATCCCGTGCCCCGTATCGGCCTCGAGGGCCGTGCGCTTGCGGGCCAGCCAGTCCGGGTCGGTGCCGTCGACCCAGGTGTAGACCACGTCGATCGGGAAGCCGACCTCGAGCAGCGCGGTCTGCTGCAGCGGGGCGAGCGCGTCCTGCGCGGTGGTCCCGAGTGCGGGCGAGGGGGTCGCCGAGGGGACGCCGGGCGGGGCGGGGAGGTCTGCTGCCGCCGTCGCCGGCTGGAAGGCCTCCTCCTCGAGGAGCTCCGTGAACTTGTTCCAGACGGCGGCGGTGAAGCGGCCGCCGTCGGCCCGGTCCCAGCGCTCGAGGCGCACGGCCGTCTCGAAGCCGTAGCGGGCGATGACGCGGCCCTCGTGGAGCGTGACGGCGGGGGCCAGGAGATGGAGGGTGGAGGCGCCCTCGACATCTTCGGTGGGGGGTGCGGCGCTGTAGACGGCGCAGCCCGCGGCAGCATCACCGCTGCCCAGCAGCACGTGGTCGAGATCGCGGGTGAGGACCGCGGCCGCGCGCCCCCAGTCCTCCCGGCGCACGCCCAGCACAGCGGAGGCGGCAGTGGGCGACCGGACGGCGACCGCGGTGATCCCTTCCGCGCCGAGGGCCTCTCGCACGTGCCCCAGCAGCTCGTGCGCGTGCTCCTGTGAGGAGCGCAGGGGGACTGCCCGCACCGGAAGGTCTCGCGCACGGAAGGGAAGAGGGGCGTCCAGCACGGCTCGTGCGGCGCTCCCTGAGGCGGAGCTCTCTGACAAGGTGAGCGCGCTGTCGAGGGTGCGCATCCGCCGCTTCGTCCGATCGCGACGGGCTGTCTCCGCCACCAGGCTCTCCAGGTGGCGAATACGGCGCCAGACGGTGCGCAGCGGCATGGCCTGGTGGGCTCCCTCCGGGACGGGGACAGGGACGATGGCGTCATCAGCGCATAGGGACGAGCTGCCGGACGACGACGCCGTCCAAGGGTCAGAACCCGAGAACGGCGAGTTTCCGGACTATAGCAATGTGAACCGCCGATGAACGCGAGGTGTACTGCGATGGGCGCGTCTGACCGTACACTCGGCGACTGTGGGAGAGACCCGGCGCATCGCAGCGAAACTGCATCGAGGGGATGTGGTCCGTCAGCTGAGGCTGTCGGGCCGTGGCCTCCTGCCCGCGGCAGCGCCGGGGAACGTCTGGACAGGCCTGCGCGCGCGGCCGCGCCAGGCCCGCCTGGTCGCCGCCCCGGACCTGCACCGACTTCGCGGCGAGCTGCTGGAGGGCGTGCTCGCGACGATCTCCCCGATCGTGCCTCTCCTCGCCCCTCCCGTCCCGCGCCATCCGTGGCGACTCGCCATCCGCGCGCAGGACGCAGCCGCCCTGCTCGACGCGCTGCAGGATCTGCCGCCGCACTGGGAGGTCACGCCCGCCCGCAACGGCAGGTCAGTGGCCCTGCGAGAACGGTTCGCCGTCGCCGGCCGCGAGCTGGAGCGCACGGCCGACCTCGAGCTGAGGGTGGATGTGCTGCGGCGGGAGGGGGAGACGCACCGCGGCGCCGCCCCCGGCACCCCGGGAAGGATCCCCGCCGCGACCTGGGAGGAGATGGCTCTCGAGAGCCTCTCGGCCTCACATCGCGAGCCGGGTCCTCCCGCGATCAGGGGACCGATCGACGTGGTCTACACCTGGGTCGACGGCGGCGATGCGGGATGGCGGGCGCGTCGCGACGCCGCGCTGGCGGCGACAGCGGGCGTGGACGGCACGACCGCCCGGCACCCCTCGGCGAGCGACGAGGGCCGGTTCGAGAACTCCGATGAGCTGCGCTACTCCCTGCGCTCTCTGCACCGCTGCGCGAACTGGGTGCGCCGCATCCACCTGGTCACCGACGGCCAGGTCCCGGACTGGCTGCGTCCGGACGACCCGCGGATCCAGGTCGTGGATCACCGTGAGCTGCTCGGCGGCAGCCGGTTCAACTCCCATGCGATCGAATCAGCGCTGCACCGCATCCCCGACCTCACCGAGCACTACCTCTACCTCAACGATGACGTGCTCTTCGGCCGGATCGCGCACCCGGGTGACTTCTTCGCGGCGGAGGGGGTCGCCCGTTTCTTCCCCTCGGACCTGCCGATCGACCCCGGGCCCCCGACGCCCGCCGATCCACCGCTCATGGCGTCTGCCAAGAACGGTCGGGAGCTGCTGGCAGACCGCTTCGGGATCGAGGTGCGCACGAAGATCCGTCACACCGTCCATCCGCAGCTGCGCAGCATGGCCGCCCAGATCGAGGCGGAGAACCCCGAGGCGATCGCCCGGACCCGTGCGGCGCTGTTCCGTTCCCCGCAGGACCTCTCGGTGGCGTCCTCCCTCCATCACTGGTACGCGCATGCGCAGGGACGGTCCGTGCCGTCGACCCCGAACTACCTGTATCTCGACCTGTCGGCCCCGCATGCGCCACAGGCGCTCGACGCCCTGGGGTCGCTGCGCCGCTACGACACCTTCTGCCTGAACACCGAGGAGAGAGCACTGACCCCGACCATGCGCACCGAGCTGAGCAGCTTCCTGGAGAGGTACTACCCCGATCCCGCGCCATGGGAGCTGGTCGCCGGTGACGATCCTGTGGCCGAGGAAGGAGCTCGATGATCCGGCCGATGACCGCTGCGGGTCGCTTCCTCGGACGAGGCCGCCGTCCCGCTCGCGCCCTTTTACATCGAGCTCGGTCTGCAGTCCGTACGCTCTCGCAGGCGAAGACGGTCCCTCTTCAGATCACGCTCGATGGGCACGGTGTGCTCAATTGGCGCTCCACCGAAGCGGGCGTGCACGCGTTGCTGCTCGGAACTCGACGCGGAGGGCGACGGCTGGAGGTCACCGCTCTCGACACCAGCGGTCCACCGCACGGCCTGTTGCGGCTCGACCGACTCGCGCCGGGATCTCACCTCATCCGGGCGAGGACCGCTCGGGGCGTGCAACCGGTCGAGCTGCTCCCGGCAGGGGACGGCACTCGGAACGAGGCACGATCCTCGGACCTCGGCACCTGGTATTTGGAGCATGGACCGGCTCCACGACTCGTTCACCGAGCAGCCTCGGACGAGGAGCCGGGGATTCTCGCGCTCGATGCTGCGCACGGGATCGTGACACTCGAGGTAGGGCCGGCCCACACTTCCTGGGCCTTGACGCTGGAGCGGCGTGGGGGAGGGCGTGCGCTGCCGGTCGCGCCGCGGTCCGGATCGACGAGTGGGGCGCGTGTCTATCGACTGGGCGCTGCTCAATGGTGCGAGGCTGAACTTCCGACAACGGGCGAGACGACGGTCTGGGACGTCGTGCTTCGCGGTGACGGCGCACCTGAGGAGCGACTGCGCGCGGCGTGGCGCGGAAGCGGTCTCGAGAGCCCCCGTGTAGCGCTGCGCCTGCGAGCGGTCTTCTCGTACGCCGTGCCCGGGCGCCGCATCAAGATTCGACCCTATTGGACGAAGGATGATCATCTCGCGCTGGAGCTGACGTCCGCGCCGAGCATAGGAGGAGAGTCTGCATGAAGCTCACGTATGTGCTGACCACAGCGGACGCGCGAGCCGGGACGGAGAAGACGTTCGCGGACCAGACGCGGGCGATGGCCGCGCTCGGCCACGACATCGAGGTGCTGAGCCTCTACCGGCTGGCGGAGACCGGCTTCGACTTCGGGGACGGGACTCGTCTGACCTACCTGACGGATCTTGAGTCCCCGAAGGGGCCCCCCAGCCTGATCATCCCCGTCGAATGGGACAACCAATTCTGCGAAGCGACCGACCGCGCCTTGATGCAGCGGCTCGCGGCAGGCGATGCCGACGTCGTCATCACGTCGACGCCAGCACTCACCGTGCTCGCGCTGCTCGCCTGCCCCGGCTCCGTGCGTATCGTCCAGGAGGAACATCGCCCCTCGATGGGACGGGGCATCACCGCGGCTCCGCTCCTGCGCCACGGACCCAGGGTCGATGCCCTCGTCGTGCTCACGGAACGCAACGGCGAGTGGTTGCGGGAGCAGTGGGGGGATCGGGCGCCTCGGATCGAGGTGATCCCCAACGCGCTTCCTGCGACGGGCCGGCCGCTCAGCGGCGGACGGCAGAAGGTCGTGATGGGCGCCGGACGGCTCGTTCGGTCCAAAGGCTTCATCGATCTCATCCGTGCCTTCGGAGAGGTCGCCGATGAGCACCCCGACTGGCGGCTGCGGATCTTCGGCGACGGTCCTCAGCGCGGGGACCTCCTGCGCATGGCGAGGAACCTCGGCATCGCCGGTCAGGTCGAGTTGATGCCGCCGACGACGGACATCGAGGCGGAGTGGGCGCGTGCCTCCATCGGGGCTCTCGCCTCAAGCTACGAAGGCCTTCCCTTGGTGCTGCTCGAGGCGCGCGGGGCAGGCCTTCCGGTGGTCGCCTATGACTGCGAGACGGGTCCTCGGGAGATCATCGAGAACGGAGAGGACGGGTATCTCGTCCCGGTCGGCGACGTGGGCGGTTTCGCCTCGTCGCTGCGCCTGCTCATGACGGACGAAGCGCGTCGCGATGCCATGTCGCGCAATGCCGCTGAATCGATGCAACGCTTTGCGCCGGAGGTCGTCGCCGAGCAGTGGTCATCACTGTTCGAGGATCTCACGCGGGGTGGTATCGCGGTGCGTCGACGCGGTTCCGAGGCCGGCGCCTTGACGACAGGCGCAGGGGAGCGCGAGGGCACCGAAGAGCACATCTCGTCGGGGGGCTCGGAGTCGGAGCGTGACGGGGTGGCGCCCGAGGACGGCAGGGAGACGACGGGCAGCGAGACGACGGACGATGTCATCAGCGTCGCCGCTGAAGAGGTGCTTCCGCACCGAGCCCGCGAGAACAACCGTTCCGCCCTCGCTTCGCTTTTCTCCACCTGTGACGCGCGGAGCCGACCGCTTCGCTCTTCCCGTGGCCAGTCGTGGGCAGTTCCTGCGGCTGACCGCAGCCGGGTGCTCCAGCACCTGCTCGCGCATACCTCTGACAATGCAGCGCTCGAGGTCCGGTTGTATGCCGGAGCCATTCGCCTGGACGAGGACGGACGGACGTGGCGCCGGGACCCGGGAGCCCTCGACCTCTCGGGCGTCAGCCACGCCTATCTCTTCCATCATTACGAAGTGGGACGCTCCGGAGTGCACATCGGCTATGCCGCGGGGCTGACCATCGAATTCTGGGAGGAGGACGAACGACGCCCGGGCCTGCTGCGTGCCCGACAGGCGAATGACGAGATCGACGTCCTCGCTCACGAACAGTTCGACCTGCCGCTCTTCGAGCCATGGGAGCCCATGCGGCAGCGCCCGCTGTGGACATCGACAGAGTTCCCCATCGATGTGGTCTACACGTGGGTGGACGGCTCCGATCCGGCCTGGTGTCGGAAGCGTGCGGCCGTCGAGGCGGACGGCGCGCATCCGGTGGGATCCGGACCGATTCCGGAGGCAGACCTCGCTGCGGGCGAGATCCGGTTCCTGAACCGCGATGAGCTGCGGTTCTCGCTGAGGTCGCTCGCCGCTCACCTCCCGTGGGTCCGACGGGTCCATCTGGTGACGGATGCGCAGCGACCCGAGTGGCTCGTCGAGGATGATCGGCTCACGGTGGTGGACCACCGAGATCTGTTTCCGGACAGCTCCGTGCTCCCGGTGTTCAACTCCCATGCGATCGAGACCGTGCTGCACCGGATCCCCGGGCTCGCCGAACACTTCCTGTACCTGAACGACGACGGATTCTTCCTCCGCGAGCAGAAACCGCAGCAGTACTTCACGGCGGACGGGGCGGCGCGGTTCTTCCCGTCCCCGACCAAGATCAACGATCTCGGGGACCTTGCCGAGCCTCATGAGGCGGCCGCGATGAACAACCGGGCTCTGCTCGAGGAGCGCTTCGGCGTCACGATCACCCAGGGGATGCTGCATTCACCGCATCCCCATCGGCGCGGCTATCTGGAGGAGCTCACCCGGAGACATGCTCCAGAGATCGACCGCACCCGGTCGGCGCGATTTCGCAGCGGCACCGATGTCTCGCTGGTCTCCTCTCTCGCTCAGCACTCGGGCCACCTCGACGGCGTGTACGTTCACTCCGGGCTCCGGGTCTCCTTCGTCCCGCTGGGGGCCGAGGACTCCGCCACCCGGCTCACACGAGTGAACCCTGGCGGAACGGACTATCTGACGCTCGGTGAGGCAGGGGGCGATCCGGACCCCGAATTCACTGTGGAGATGATGACCAACTATCTGTCGAATCGCTTCCCCGTCCCGTCCCCATGGGAGCGCCACTGAGAGGGACCGGGCGCTCTTGACGGCAACCGGCATGGGAAGGCGCCCGGACTCGGTACCCTGACCGGGTGCCTTCGACGACTGAGACCGTGACCCCGCAGCGGCAGGATGGACTGGATCTGCCCGGCGTCCCGACCGAGCCCGCGCCCGCGGGGACGGTCACCGACCCCGACCACCCCCATCCGGGGCAGTGGCGGCTGGTCGCTGTCCAGGTCTCCAACTGGGGGACCTTCCACGGCACGCACGATCTGAAGATCTCGCCCAAGGGCTACTTCCTCACCGGCGGTCCGGGCACCGGCAAGTCGACCCTGCTGGACGCGATCAGCGCGCTGCTGACCCCGCCCCGCACCCTGCAGTTCAACGCCGCGGCCTCGGACGCCGGGCCGCAGCGCTCAAAGTACCGCCGCACCGTGGCCAGCTATGTGCGCGGCGCCTGGGCGATGCACTACGACCAGGCCACCGGGGAGTTCAGCCAGGAGGTGCTGCGGGAGAAGACCACCCTGTCGGTGCTGACCCTGCGCTACAGCGATGGCAAGGGCGGCACCGTCCAGCTCTCCCGCCTGCTCCTGCTGCATGCCGGTCATTCTGCGGACTCCGATGTCAAGAGCCTCTATGTCATCGCGCGGACTCCGCTGGATGTCACCGATCTGCGCCAGTTCGTCTCCACGCAGATCGAGGGCAAGGCGCTCGAAGCCGCCCATCCGGGCACCCAGACCTTCCGCCAGTTCCGCGAGTACCGCGCCGCGTTCAGCCAGCTGCTGGGGATCCCGGACGAGAAGGCGTTGGGCCTGCTGCACAAGATCCAGTCCGCCAAGGAGCTCGGCGACGTCAACGGGCTGCTGCGCGATTACATGCTCGATGCGCCGCGCACCTTCGAGCTGGCCGATCAGGCGCTCGCGAACTTCCACAACCTCTCCGAGGTGTACGAGGCACTGGTGACCGCGCGTGAGCAGCGGGACCTGCTGCGCGGCCTGCGCGGCAACCACGAGAACTGGACGGCGATGCGCTCGCGGGGCGGAGAGCTGGTGGACCGCCGGGCCGATATCGACGTCTTCGCCGCCCAGCATCTGGTGCGGCTGCTGGGAGACGAGACCGACCGGCTCCAGCTCGAACGCGACCGGCTCGCAGCGCAGCAGCGCCGTCTCAGCCAGGACGTCACCGAAGCCCGCTCCGACCTCGCCCAGCTCAAGGAGCAGCGCAAGCGCGCCGGCGGCGGCGAGATCGACGACTGGAAGCAGCAGATCGCGGGCCTCGAGGTCGAGCGCGAGCGGCGCCGCGAGCGGGGCACCGAGTTCGCCGCCCAGCTGGCGACCGTCGAGCTGCGCACCCCGGCGGGGGAGGACATGTTCCTGGCCCTGCAGCGTGAGGTGATGGCGCTGCGGGAGTCCCTCGAGACCGAGGAGAAGGGTGCCGACGCAGCCCGCTGGGAAGCTGAAGCGGCCGTCCGCGAGCTGGCGCAGACCCTCGCCCGCACCCGCGAGGAGCTCGCCTCCCTCACCTCCCGGGCTTCGAACCTCCATTCCGAGGACGTCGCCCTGCGCGACCACATCGCGGCTGAGGTGGGCATCTCGCCCGCCGAGCTGCCCTTCGCCGCCGAGCTGCTGCAGGTGCGCACCGGTGAGGAGGAGTGGACCGCCGCCGCCGAGCAGGCGCTGCGGGGCCTGGCCCGCTCCATCCTGGTCCCGGATCGGGTGTACCGAGAGGTCGCTGCGGTCATCGACCGCACGAAGCTGCGCCGTCGGATCTCCTACAACCGGGTCAACACCGACCTGCGCCGCCCGGCGAAGAACATCGACGAGCGCTCCCTCGCCGCGAAGCTCGACGTCAAGGACGGCGAGTTCCATGTGTGGCTCTCCCATGAGATCGCCTCCCGCATGGACTACACCTGCGCGGAGACCCTTGAGGAGTTCACCCGCCTGACCCGCGCGGTGCTGCGCTCGGGGCAGATCAAGCACTCCTCGACCCGGCACGAGAAGAACGCCGACCGGCAGATCAATGACCGCTCGCAGTGGGTCCTCGGCTTCGACAACCGAGCCAAGCGGGCGGTGTTCGAGTCCGAGCGCACCCGGGCTGAGCAGGCACTCTTCGAGGCCCAGGCCCGCCGCAAGGATGTCGAGGGCGAGCGGGAGCGACGCCAGGAGCGCCTCTACGCGCTCCAGCTGATCAGCGCGGTCACCTGGGACGACATCGACGCGGCGTCGGTGGCCCGGCGGGTGGCGAACCTGCGCGACATGGTGCGCGCCGCCGAGGACGGTTCCTCCGCGCTCACCGAGCTGGCTCACCAGATCGACGAGGTCGAGCGCTCCATCGCGGACAGCGACGAGGAGCTGCTGGAGGTGGTGCGCACCGCCGGCAAGCTCGCCGAGCAGGCGGAACGGGCCGATGAGCGCCTCGCCGAGGCGCGCGAGCGGGTCGCCGAATCCGCACTCGATCCCGAGGTCGAGCAGGAGCTGGCAGAACGCTTCGCCGCGATCGCCCCCACCCTCGTGCTGTCCACGATCGACCAGGTCACCAAGGACGCCTCCGCGACCCTGGATGCGGAGCTGATGGACCTCACCCGCCGCACCTCCCGCGCCGAGGAGGACATGCGCACCGCGATGCGCGAGTTCTCCCGCCGCTGGCCGGCCCGGGCCGGGGACACCGCGCCCACGCTCGAGGGGGCCGACGACTACCTCGCGATCCTGCAGCGGATCGAGGAGGAGAAGCTGCCCGAGGTCGAGGACCGCTTCTTCGAGTTCTTCACCGGCAACACCCTCGGCGACGTGCAGGCCCTCGCCACCGCGATCGCCCGTGAGCCCGCGGAGATCCGCAAGCGCCTGCAGCGGATCAACGCCCTGCTCGCGCAGGTCGAGTTCCACTCCGGCCGCTATCTGCAGCTGTCGATGCGCCCTGTGCACCTGGCAGCGCTGGACGAGTTCAAGCGTGCGCTCGAGGAGGCGGTGGCCGGCTCCGCACTGCATGACATCTCCCGCGACCGCGAGCTGGCCGAGGAGCGCTTCCTCTCGCTGCGGCACCTGATGGACATGATCGGCTCGGCCCGCACCCGCGACGACCAGGTCTCCCGGGTGATCCTCGATGTGCGCCGGCACGTGCACTTCCACGCCGAGGAGGTCGACGCCGAGGGCACGGTGGTCCACGCCCACGAATCCGGCGGTCCGCTCTCGGGCGGTCAGAACGAGCGGCTGGCCACCTTCTGCCTGGCGGCGGCTCTGCGCTACCAGCTGGCTGGTACCGGTCAGGAGGCGCCGCGCTACGCCCCGATCATCATCGACGAGGCCTTCTCCAAGGGCGCCGGCAAGTTCATCACCGCGGCCATGGAGTCCTTCCGTCACTTCGGCTTCCAGGTGATCCTCGCCAACCCTGGCAAGAACCCGCAGGCCCTGGCCCCGTTCATCGGCGGTGTGGGTGTGGTCTCGATCCGTCAGGATCGCTATTCCTCCGTGGCCCCGGTGGAGTTCGTGCCCGTCTCGGAGTGAGGGACGGGGCGGGGTCGATCTGGGCTGCTCGCGTCGACCGGGGTGCTGACCAGACGACGGGGCGGATCAACCCTCGTTACCATTCAGTAGCGTCTGAGTGCATGGGGAGTTCTCCCCATCGGCAGCGGGGCCCGGGATCGGTACCCTGGTCGCCAACCGTTCCAGTCCGGCGGTGCAATGGCACGTCGTCGCCGAGGCGGCACGACAGGGGAGGGTGGGCGATGATGTCAGCGCTCCCGGTGCACTCTTCGGACTCGATCCCGGGCCAGGACGAGACCCACGGACGGATCCACGAGCTGCTCAGCGCGGTCACCACCGCAGTGCTCGAGCAGCAGCCGGGGCTGATCACCTTCGGGGATCACCGTCCCCAGCGCGACCGCTCCTCCGGGAACTCCTGGCATGGCCTCCAGACTCTCTGCCACGTCAGTGCTCTGCTGACCAGCTCGGGCCTGCCGGAGGACTCCGCAGCCGCCGCCACGGAGCTGCTGGACGCCGCCGACACCATCGCCCGGTCCCGCGGCATGCGTCGCCGCTCCGAGCAGCAGGGATGCGGGATCATCGGGCGCACCTGGATCGATGCGACCGGGGATCTGCTCGAGGTGATCGTCGGGGTGCGGGTGGCCGTGCGCGCGATCAGCGCGCCGTTCCTGCCAGGCTCCCTGTCCCCGAGGGCCACCACCAGTCCGACCTCGGCGCTCAGCCCGCTGACCCCGCCTCCGCGCCTGGTGCGCTGATCCGCTCGAGCGCCGCCAGCGGGATCGGCAGCCAGTCGGGGCGGTTCCGCGCCTCGTACAGCGCCTCGTAGACGGCTTTGTCCGCCTCGAATGCGGCCAGCAGCACCGGTGCTGCGGAGTCCTCGCCATCCTCTCCCGCGGCCTGCGCATAGCCCTCGAGGAAGGCGGCGCGGGCGTCTGCTGCCCAGGCGGTGGCATCTGTCCCGTGCTCGGCGTGCACCGCTCCCACCACGTAGTCGAGGCTGCGCAGCATCCCCGCCACGTCCCGCAGCGGCGAGTCGGGAAGGTTGCGCTGGGCCAGCGGGCGCAGCGGCTCGCCCTCGAAGTCCACCAGCACCCAGCCCCGGTCGGGCACCAGCAGCACCTGGCCCAGGTGCAGGTCACCGTGGATGCGCTGCAGCGCGGGCCACGGCACCTCGGCGGCGGCCGCCAGCAGACTCGCGATCCGCTCATGATGGACGGCCACCTGGGGGACCTCGGCGGAGATCTCGGAGAGCCGCCTCCGCATCTGCTCGATGGTCTCCCGCACCAGGGAGTCATCTGCGGGAGTGGTGCCGAGCGAATCGGCGAGATCTCGGTGGACCTCCGCCACGGCGGCGCCCAGCTGGCGGGCGGCCTCCCGGAAGTCCTCTCCGGCGGCTGCCAGGCGCAGCGCCACCCGCCAGGCGTCCTCGACCCCGGGCAGGAACTCCTGGGCGAACAGGGAGTGGGTGCGGAGCCCCGCCACCGCCACCGTCGCGGATCCCACCATCGCCGGCACCCGTCGGCTGCCAGCGGCGGTCAGCGCACCCTGCAGCACCACGTCGGGGTTCTGACCGTCCTGGAGCACCCTGAACAGCTTGAGGATCAGCGGCGAGGCACCCTCCGTCTCGACGATCAGCGAGGTGTTGGACTGCTCCCCGGAGAGCAGGCGGCTGCGCATCGCGCGGCCCAGCGGGAGCGGGGCATCGGGGGCGGTGCGGTGGGAGGCGAGGCTCAGCGAAGGCCCGAGCGCGCCCTCCCCGGAGACCAGGGTCGCGATGATCGCCGCGCGGCCATCGGCATCTCGGGCGGCGTCATCCACCCGCAGCGGCCCGCCGGGCACCGCGAGCACCCCCACCTCGGATCCCTCGTCCCGCGCCCCGGAGGGCGCTCCGGGCCGTCGCAGCACCAACGGGACCTGATAGAGGGCTTCGGCGTCACGGGGGAGGGAGACTGCGACCGCGACCAGCGCCACCACGTGATCCGGAGCCACCCGCAGCGGCGCCCACCCGCGGATCGAGACCCGGGGGGCCCCGGCACCCTTGTGCGCGTACCAGCGCTGGGCCAGCATCCAGGCCGCCAGCTGCTCGGTGAGCTGCTCGAGCACCTCGCCCAGCGGCGGCAGCGCAGAGACGTCCAGCAACGGGGAGACGTCGAGCGGGGGAGAGCCGTCGAGCAGGGCAGAGCCGACGTCCTGCGCGGCGGCTCCTGAGCCGTCAGGTACCGCCTCGGCATCCGGAGCAGGAGAGGAGGTGGTGTGCGTCTCATCCATGCGCTCACTCTACGGTCGCGAGCCCGAGACCGCGCGGGATCACCGGGTTCCCGGCAGGCGTTGCTACCCTGGCCCGATGCCTGAGCTGTGGTCGCGTCGCCCCTCGCGCGCGCATCCGGGGATCCTGGTCGCGCGCGTCTCCGCGCTGTGCGCCGCCGGGATGCTCGCGCTCTCGACGGCGCTGCCCGCCGCCGCCCTGGGCGAGGACGGTCCGTTCGCCTTCCCGGCCGAGACCCGCACGCTGGACATGGTCCCTGGCGCGGTCACCCGGATCCCGCTGATCGCGCTGATCGAGGACGATCTCGAACCCCAGGTCTCTCTCGGATCGGCGCGCCTGGCCGTGCCCCAGGACGCCGATGAGGGGCTGCGCGCCCAGATGGCGCTGGGGGAGGACTCCCGGAGCATCGTGATCGCGGGGGAGGGCACCTGGACCCTGCTCGGCGATGACCTGGTGTTCCAGCCCCAGATCGGGGTCGACGCGCCGAGCACCCCGATCGCGCTGACCATCGGCGGCTTCCACGACAGCCGCTCGCTCCCGGTGGTCCTCACCCCGGAGGCTCTCGAGCTCGAGGAGGTCGGGGCGCACGGCTCGGCGGGGGTGCCGATCCGGATCGACGTCGAGGGATCCGTCCCGGCCGACGGGTCCGTGCGGCTCGAGCTGGCCGGGCTCCCGGCCGGTTCCACGGTGCTGTCCGACGGCAGCCGGGCCACCGTTCCCGATCAGGGCGTCTGGCAGCTCTCGGCCGACGGCGACGCGCTGACGCACACTCCGTCCGGGGTCGGGCTCGGCCGTCAGCTCGATCCGATCCGCTTCGTCGTCGAGGACGGGGAGGGGGCAGCGGTACGGGCGGGACAGGTGATGCTCACCCTGCCGATCATCTCCGACCTCAGCTGGTCCGCGCCCTATGGCGAGGACATCCTGTTCGTGGTGGGCGAGGGACAGCAGTTCGTGGACCCGTCGACCCTGCGCCTGCAGCCGCTGGGAGACCCGGCATCCTATGAGACCTCTGCGGATGGCGCGCGGGTGCTGGTGCCGGGAGAGGGCACCTGGGTGCTGGACCGGGCCGCGGCCACGGTGCGCTTCTCGCCGGAGAGTGCGGAGGTGCGCAAGACCGCGCCGATGGGGATCACCGGCGGTGACGGCGAAGGCGCGACGGCCGCGACCGCACTGCTCAGCACCGCCTATCCGATCCTGCTGTCGCGAGCCCAGGCCGGCCTGCCGGGGGAGCCGATCAGCTTCGACCTCGGCAGCGGGATCCGGGACGTCCGCTCCGACTCCCTGCAGTTCGATCCGGGGCTGATTCCCGAGCAGGCCCGGGTCTCGGCCGACGGCACCACGCTCACGATCCCCGGTCAGGGGATCTGGCAGATCGACGTGGCCTCCGGCATCGTGGTGATGACTCCCGAGGAAGGATTCGCCGGGGCGGCGATCCCGGTGGACGTCACCGCTCGAGGTGTCTACGCCGACAACCCGGTCGACGCCACCCTCGAGGCAGTCTTCTCCCCGGTCATCGCGACCCTGCGAGATGACGAGTCGCGCACCGCCCCGCAGTCTCCGGTCACCGTGGATGTGCTGGGCAACGACACCGCCGGCAGCAGCTCCCAGCCCCTGGTGCCGGAGTCGGTCCAGATCAGCTCGCTGGCGGCCACGAATCTCTCCCAGCTCGAGGAAAGTCGCGGCACGCGGCTGCTGATCCCCGGCGAGGGCGAGTACACCGTCGCGGGCAACGGCGCGGTGACCTTCGTTCCCGAGGAGGGGTTCACCGGCCGCACCACTGTGATCACCTACCACGTGGTCGACAGCGAGGGGATCCCGGTGCAGGCGAATCTGGTGATCGACGTGGATCCGGATCTCACTGCGGCAGCGGAGGCGGGGTCGGAGGTCAGCGGCATCAACAGCCTGCTGATCGGTCTGATGCCGTCCTCTCCGAGCACCGCGGCAGTGTTCGGCACCGTGGTGATGCTGCTGATCTTCGGCGGAGGGGTCAGCCTGTGGATCGGCATGCGCATGGAGGCCGACCGCCGCGCCTGGGAGGACTGAATTCCCGGGCCGACCGAGCGTCGGGACCGGGAGAGCAACCGCCTGGGCTGAGCCCGAGCGGCGATCCGCTCAGCAGCCTTCGGGCGTTTCCACCGGCTGCTCACGAGCTGCTGCGGCCGCCGACTCGTCCTCGAGACCGGTGAAGCCGTCACCGATCAGCAGAGCCACGGAGGTGCCTTCACGGGCCTCGTCCAGAAGCAGCTGGGATCCCTGGACCTGGATCCGGACCGACTGCGCGGCGAGGTACCCGGCGGGGCCGTGGACGATCGTGGCGGGACCGTTGGCCTTGCGGGTGTTGCCCGCGCTCTCGAGCGTGAAGCCGCGTGCGGCGAGGTCATCTGAGACCTCCCCGGCCAGTCCGCCGCGGGTGGTCCCGTTCAGCACCGTCACGGTGACCTCGCCAGGCGGCAGGGGGACCGCACCGGGCTCAGGGCAGACGAGGGCGACGGGATCCGGTCCGAAGGACTTCGGGGCGATCTGGCCCGGCTCGGCAGCAGGTTCCCGCAGCTCGCCGACGGCATAGACTCCGATCCCGATCAGCACCACTGCGAGGATCGAGAAGATCGTCAGCTGGGTCGCGCGCATCCTCCGGGTGCGGCGGAGGCGCTGGTCGCGGCGGCGGACGTCATCGGCGGAACGCCCGTAGGGGTGGGCATCGCGGTGGGAGGAGCTCATCTCAGTCCAAAGGGCGGTAGCGGATGCCGAAGGCGTCCAGGCGGGGGAGATGGGCACGCAGCCGCTCCTCGAACTCCTCCCAGCTCTGCTCCGGGGAGCCCCAGGCGCGCTCGGCGAGGGCGCACAGGCGGGGGAAGGCCATGTACTGGAAGCTCGCGGCATCGGGCAGGTATTCGGACCAGAGCTGGGCCTGGATGCCGAGCAGCAGCGCGCGCTTCTCCTCCGTGAGCCTGGCGGGCTCGAGCCGAGCGGTGTAGACGTTCTTGAGCGTGTTCGGGCGGCCCAGCGCCACCGGCTCGTCCTTCGGATCAGCCTGGTAGTAGTTCAGGTAGGTCTGATCGTGGGTGGAGATGATGGTCTGGAACCCACGGTCCACCGACGTCTTCACCCCGGCGGAATCGCGCCAGTTCATGATGATGGTGTCGTCGGGCAGGTGGGTCTCGAGCACCTCGTCCCAGGCGATCACCCGCTTGCCCTGCTCGCGCAGCACGTCCGAGGCGAACTGGGTGAAGTGGCCCTGGATCTCGGAGACCCGGGTCAGCCCCCATTCGTTGAGCCGGACGCGGGCGGCCGAGGAACGCTCCCACTCCACCCGCGGGCACTCGTCGCCGCCGATGTGCACATAGGGGGCGGGGAAGATCGCAGCGACCTGGCTCAGCACATCCCGCAGGAAGTCGAAGACGGTGTCGGAGACTCCCAGGACGTGATCGGAAATGCCCCACACCTCACGCACCCCGACCTGCTTCTCGGGGAAGTTCCCGAGCTCGGGGTACGCGGCGATCGCGGCCTGCATGTGTCCGGGCAGGTCCACCTCGGGAACGATCATGATGCCGCGCCGTCGCGCGTAGTCGACCAGTCCCTTCAGCTCGTCCTGAGTGTAGTGGCCGCCGTGGCGGGTCCCATCGAACGTCCAGGTCTCCTCCGGGCTCTGCATCGAGCCGACCAGGGTCTGCTCCCGCCAGCCACCGACCTCGGTGAGACGCGGGTAGCCCTTGATCTCGACGCGCCATCCCTGGTCATCGGTGAGATGGAGGTGCAGCACGTTCAGCCGGTGCAGGGCCATCGCATCGATGAAGGTCTCGATCTCCTCCACCGGGAGGAAATGACGGGCCACGTCGAGGTGGAGACCGCGCCAGGCGTACTTCGGATGATCCGAGATGGTCACGCAGGGAATCTCTCCGCCCGCGCCGGTCACGATCTGGGCGAAGGTGTTGCGGCCGTCGGCCAGCGCTGCCTCGCTGCCGGCGCTGAGCGCCGCGCCGGCCGGGGAGATCGACAGCGCATACTCCGTCGGTGCCAGGGAGTCGTTCAGACCGACGGACAGCCCCTCCCAGGGATCGTTCGTCGTCCACACGCCTTCCGACCACACGACGGACTGGGGCAGGGGGACGAGGGCGATGGGGTCGGACATGGACTCTCCTGGAACGACGACGGCGATCGTGGTCTGCACCAGTTTGCCACGGAGACCTGGCTCACGGCGCCACCCGGTGGATGCGCAGGGGTGGATGCGCAGGGGCCCGGTCGGCGATGCCGACCGGGCCCCTTCACGTCGCCCTGCTCCTTCCCGAGGACGCTTTCGCGTCGAGCAGGCCGTCGTGGCCTTATATCCGTCTGCTGCCGACTGTGCGGATGCTCAGCGGTAGGTGACGAACACGTGCGGTGCGTTCCAGAGGGAGCGCTCGACGACCTGCTGGCGTGAGCCGGAGGCGTCGATGATCTTCCCGTTGCCCACATAGACGCCTATGTGGCCGTAGTTGTTGCCGGTGAAGGCGACGAGGTCGCCGGGCTTCGCCTCCGACTGGGAGATGATCCGGCCGCCGAAGGTGTAGCCCTTCGCCGTCTTGCGCGGCAGGTTCACCCCGGCCTGGTTGTAGGCGTGGTACACCAGCCCTGAGCAGTCGAAGCCGCTGGCCGGCGAGGAGCCGCCCCACTTGTACCGGGTCCCGATCTGGGCCCGAGCCGCGCTGATCACGGCCTGGCCGTTGATCGAGGTGCCGCTGCTGGAGCCGCGGTCCTCGTCACGGCTGCCCGCGTTGTCGGAGATGCGGACGTTGCTGCCCAGCGCGCTCCAGGTCTTGGGCCCGACCACGCCGTCCACGCCGATCCCGGCGGCGGACTGCAGCGAGCGCACTGCCGAGTAGGTGGCAGATCCGAAGACCCCGTCGGCCTTGACTGATGCGCCGGCGGAGCGGAGCTGGTTCTGCAGGGTGGTCACGGACGAGCCGCGATCACCGGAGCGGAGCTTGGGCTGCGAGCTGCCTGTGGACGGCTTCGCCGGCGCAGCAGCGGCACCCGTCAGGGAGCTCCAGGTCTTCGGCCCGACCACGCCGTCCACTCCGATCCCGGCGCCGGACTGCTGGCTCTTCACGGCCCGCAGGGTCGCGGATCCGAAGACGCCGTCGACCCCGATCGAGGCGCCGTGGGAGTTCAGCTGCTGCTGGAGGTAGCTCACGGCCGCGCCGCGAGCGCCGAGGCGCAGCTTGACGGAGGTGTACTGGGACTGGGACGCCGGGGCGACGCTCGGGGCGGTGGCGCGCACGGTCCCGAAGACGGGAGCGGCGGGTGCCTGGGCAGTGGCCGAGGCTCCACCGGCGAGTGCGGCGGTCGCGGAGACGGCGCCGATCACGGCGGCACCTCCGACACCCCGGCCCACCGGGGCGGCGAGGCCTCGGTAGTCGATCACGGCACGGCCGGCGGCCCGGTGCGTGCCTCGTGGAACTGTGCGGAACATCGTGGGGCAATCACTTTCTCCGTCGCCACGCAGAGATCCCGAGCGGCGGCGTGGACGGCGCGCGCGCGAGGCCTGCACCCGTCACCCAGGGAAGTGGAGGAAGCGACCGGGCCGGTGACGGGAAGGCGGCAGCCCGGTGAGCACCACCCGACCAGGGCGGTACCGTCCGCCACTGTATGTGCAGGTCATGCCGGGCCCACAGGGGAGTTTGCCTGCCAGCTTCAAGGCTTTTGCCAAGATTTTGCTAAAAACCATGAAATTGCCCCGTGTTCCCGCCGGGAATGAAGATTCCACTGTGGTAGTTACACGACTGTTATTCGGCGGGGTGCCTTCATGTCCCGCGCTTCCGGCGGCACTCGGGGTGCCGGATGGCTGGTCAGGGCCCGATCAGTATGTCTGTATTGTCCATTTCTCGACGAATATGTCGGGCGGAACAATCGTCGCGGGAATGCGCGGAACACCTCCGGATCTCGACGACGAGAAGGGGCGGGGGGGGAGGCGGGGGAACAGGCCCCCGAAACCCGCGGGGGGGGGGGGGTTGTAGAGAGGGCCACCACCCGCCCCCCCACGGGCCGGCCCCACCAGC
>NZ_JBQDLF010000006.1:111253-116109 GCF_052095815.1 Brachybacterium sp.
AATTTTATCTATTATTTGGTGGGGATTACATTTGGGGGCGGTCCGGCCCCCACCCCCGCCGCACCCCCCCTCGTTCCTGGGCCGTTTCACCCCGCCACCCCCCGCCCCTTCTCTCCGGTCGGGGTGACAGGATTTGAACCTGCGACCTCCTCGTCCCGAACGAGGCGCGCTACCAAGCTGCGCCACACCCCGGAGGTGCCGCACCGAAGTGGAGCACCGAGGAGAAACTTTAGCAGGCCTCGAGCGTGCTCACTTCCTCGGAGCGGGCTTCGGTGCGCGCAACGTGAGCAAGGTCGCCTCCGGAGGGGTCAGGAACCGGTAGTCCGAATAGGGGCTCGCGCCCATGCCGGCGCTCACATGCAACGGGACGCCCTGCCACGCGGACAGGCCGCGCGCCTGCTGACGCGGAAGATCGCAGTTGGTCACCAGGGCGCCGATCCCCGGCAGTCGCAGCTGCCCGCCGTGGGTGTGCCCGGCCAGGATCAGGTCGGCACCGTCGGCCACGAAGGAGTCCAGCACCCTCCGGTACGGGGCGTGCGCGACCCCCAGGCGCAGCACATTGCCGTGCTCGGGCAGAGCCGGGGGCACGGCGGCCGGAGCCGGCATCTCATCGCGCTCGAGATGCGGGTCATCGACACCCACCAAGCGGATCTCGAGCCCGCCGAGCTCGATGCTCGCGCGGCTGTTGGTGAGGTCCTTCCACCCGTGGGCGGAGAGCCTCTGCGCGAGCTCCGCGGTGGGCAGCGTGAGCTCCTTGGGGGCGGTCATACCCTCGGGGCGCGGGTCCGGCAGCAGGTACCGCGCGGGGTTCTTCGGGCCGGGCTCGAACATGTCGTTGGAGCCCATCACGAAGGCGCCGGGACGCCGTAGCAGCGGCTCGAGCGCCTCGGCCAGCACCGGCACCGCTGCTGCGGAGGCGATGTTGTCCCCGGTGTCGATGACGAGGTGCGGCCGGAGCATCCCCAGGTGCTCGAGGAAATCCAGCTTGCGCTTCTGGTCAGGCAGCAGATGGATGTCGCTGATGTGCAGCACCCTGATGGTGCGGCTGCCGGGCGGCAGGATCCGCAGCTCCAGCTCGCGCAGCGTGTACCGGTGGATCTCGACGTGGCGGGCCCAGATGTGCGCCGCCGCTCCGGCCCCGAGGCCCAGGGCCCCCAGGGCTCCGATGGTCCAACCGGCAGCGGATTCCAGCCGCATCTCAGCCCTCACCGGAGGACTGGCGGATGACCACGGTCTCGTTCTCCGGCAGCTTGGTGCCGGGGGCGGGGTCGGTGCCGATCACGTACCACTTGCCGACGTCCGAGCTCGACTGGTTGCGCACCTCGACTTTGTAGCCGGCTGACTCCACCGTGGCCTGCGCCTGGCTGAGCACCATGCCCGAGACGTCGGGCACGACGCCCTTCTGGACGATGTCCGAGGTGGGCTTCGACGGGGGCTTCGGTGCGGCCGGGAACGGCTCGCTGGGCAGCCCCTGGTGAACGCGGTTCATGTACTCCTGCCAGGTGGGCAGGGAGACCGTGTTGCCCCAGACGCTGCCGCTGCGGAGCATCTGACCGTCGACGTCGAAGCCGCCTGGGCGGATGTTCGCCTGCGGGTGACCGAACCAGACCGCCGTGGACATCTGGCGGGTGAAGCCGACGTACCAGGTGTGGAACTGCTCGCCCGAGGTTCCCGTCTTGCCGCCGGCGGGATGGCCGTCGATGATCT
This sequence comes from Brachybacterium sp., assembly GCF_052095815.1. Lineage (NCBI taxonomy): Bacteria > Bacillati > Actinomycetota > Actinomycetes > Micrococcales > Dermabacteraceae > Brachybacterium > Brachybacterium sp. The sequence goes on from NZ_JBQDLF010000006.1 coordinate 112,961, forward strand.
TGCCCTTGCCGGTGGCCTTCGGATCCTCGAGGTCCTGCTGGAGGGTCCACGCCATCGCGTCGGCGACATCTTTCTCGACCGCCTGGTGGCACTCGGCGCCGGAGATCTCCATCGGATCGCCGTTGCGGTCCTTGACCTCGGTGATCGCCTGCGGCTTGCAGTAGGTGCCGCCCGAGGCGTAGGTCGCATAGGCGCCGGCCATGTCGAGGGCGGAGATGTTCAGCTCGCCGAGAACCAGCGCTGCGGGTGCCAGGGTGGTGCCGTACATGTCCTCGATCGGCATCTCCCAGGTGGAGGCGTCGTACGGGTCGAACCGCGCCGGGACCACGCCGATGTTGCGCGCCGTATTGGCGATCTCGCACAGGTCCAGCTGGCTGGCCATGTCCGTGTAGCTGGTGTTGATCGAGAACTTGGTCGAGTTCAGGACCGTCTCCATGGGGGCGATCCGCACGGAGACCGCGTTGTCCGGGTTCCAGCCCTTGCTTTCGCGCCAGGCCCCGCCCCCGAGGCACTTCGCCGGGGCGTAGGTGATCGGCTCGCGCTTGGTGCTGACCCGGTCATAGATGGAGCGGTCGCTCTCGAGCCACTGCTGGAGCACGAAGGGCTTGAAGGTCGAGCCGACGGGGAACCCGTTGCCGCCCCCGAGGGTGTGAGGGACGTTGTAGTTGATCGCGGTCTCGCCCGGCCCCACCTCCTGGTAGGGGTTGAAGGAGCGGTTCTCCGCCATCGTGAGGATCTTCCCGGTGCCCGGCTCGACCGTCACGATCGAGTGGCCGAAGCCGTGCTGGGCATCGGCCGGAACCTTGCGCTGCAGGATCTCGGAGGCCGCTGCCTGAGTGCTGGGATCCAGGGTGGTGCGGATCGTGAGGCCGCCGCCGTAGAGCAGCTTGCGCCGCTCCTCGTAGGAGGGGGCGAAGGTCGGATCGTTCAGCAGCGAACGGGTCACGTAATCGCAGAAGAAACCGCTGGTGCCCGCATCGGCGCACCCTGCCCGGACGTTCTGGATCTTCAGCATCTCGCCGACCGGCTGGGCGGTGTACTGCTCGTACTCCGCATCGGTGATGTACCCCTCGCGGCGCATATCGCCCAGCACCTCGTTGCGACGCTTCTGGCCGGCTTCGGGGTGCGAGACGGGATCGTACTGGTTGGGGCCGTTGGTGATGCCGGCCAGCAGCGCGGCCTCACCCGGGTTGAGGTCTACTGCGCTCTTCGAGAAGTAATGCCGGGCGCCGGTCTCGACCCCGTACTGGGAGGGCCCGAACTGCGCCACGTTCAGGTAGGCGTTGAGGATCTGCTCCTTGGACCACTGTTTCTCGAGCGACAGTGCGAGCTTCGCCTCGCGCAGCTTGCGGCCGTAGGTCTGCTCCGTGGCGGTGCTGATGTCCTCCTGGTCGCCCCGCTGGACCGCGTCCATCAGCAGCGCGTTCTTCACGTACTGCTGGGTGAGGGTCGATCCGCCCTGGGTGGCCCCGCCGGCCGCGTTCGAGGCGAAGGCACGGAACATGCCCTTGGGATCCACGCCTCCGTGCTCGAAGAAGCGGCGGTCCTCGACCGCGACCACGGCATGCTGGATGTGCGGCGAGATCTCCTCGAGCGGCACCATGATGCGGTTCTCGGTGTAGAACGTGGCCAGCAGCGACCCGTCGGCCGCTTCGATGCGACTGGCCTCATTCAGCGGCTCGACCTCGAGCTCGGTCGGGTACGACTCGAACAGATCCACCCCGTCCTTGGCGACGGCCGAACCTGCAGAGACCATCGGCAGGAAGAAGGCGGCCAGCAGCACACCGGCGAGGGCTGAGACGGCGAGCATCCCCAGCAGCAGGTAGACGGTCTGCAGCAGTGCAACGGGGAGTGAGCGTCCGGACGCGGACGCAGGCGTGGTGCGGGGCATGGTCACACAGTACGGGGCGGTCCGGCGCGGGGGCCATGAGGCATGCCACGCATGCGGGATCTTCACCAACCCGATGCGTCCTCGAGACCTGCGCGACCCGGCGGAGCAGCTGCGGTGGGCCTGGCGGATCGCGAACGCCTTATCACAGTCTGGCTCGCAAGGCTCGGAACATCTCCGGTTTTGCCATGTGGCGACGGTCTCCATACAGTTGGGCACATGTACGAATCAACGTCGATTCGGGACCTGGGAAGGGGACGAGGATGACTATTGCGGCAACGCCGATCACCGAAGACTCAAGTTGGGCGACACGAGGTGCCTGCGTGAGCATGGATCCCGATGGGTTCTTCGTGCAGGGCGCCGAGCAGCATGCGGTCAAGCTCGCCTGCGGTGCGTGCCCGGTGCGCACCGAGTGCCTGGCCGACGCTCTGGACAATCGAGTCGACTTCGGGGTGTGGGGCGGCATGACGGAACGGGAGCGGCGACGCATGCTGCGCCGCCATCCCGATGTGCGCGACTGGTCGGAGGCGCTGCGCCGGGCCCAGCGCCAGGCCGTGGGCAGCTGACCAGGCCGTGGGCAGCTGACCAGGCCGTGGGCAGCTGAGAGGGGCAGACCAGCGCTATCGGCGCGGCCGGACTGCTCCGCCGTCGCCGACCCCTCGGGACGAGGGGGCATCTCACGGCCGCGCTGCCACCGGTAGGCTCGCGCCATGAGCACTTACACCCGCTGGGAGTACCTGACCGTCCCGCTGCTGATCCACGCGACCAAGCAGATCCTCGACAACTACGGCGAGGAGGGGTGGGAGCTGGTCCAGGTCGTGCCCGGCCCGAACCCGGAGAACCTGGTCGCGTACCTCAAGCGTCCGTTGGGCGAGGGCTGAGCCGATGACGGTCGCCTCGGGCCGCAGCGCTCGCATCCGTGCCCGGCTCGATGAGCTCGGGCTGTCTCTGCCGGCCGTTGCCGCGCCGGTCGCGGCCTATGTGCCAGCCGTCGCGAGCGGTCGCCACGTGCACACCTCCGGACAGCTGCCCTTCGTCGACGGGACGCTGCCGCTGACCGGCAAGGTCGGCGCAGAGGTCACCGCGGAGCAGGCCTCCGAGCTCGCCGCCACCTGCTGCCTCAACGCGCTGGCGGCCATCGAGGCGCTCGTGGGGGACCTGGATCGGGTGGTGCGCGTGGTCAAGCTGACCGGTTATGTCGCCTCGGACCCGTCCTTCACCGCCCAGCCCGCCGTGATCAACGGGGCGAGCACCCTGCTCG
>NZ_JBQDLF010000006.1:116119-131319 GCF_052095815.1 Brachybacterium sp.
CCTGCTCGGCGAGATCTTCGGCGAGGCTGGCCAGCACGCTCGTGCCGCCGTCGGCGTCGCGGTGCTCCCGATGGATGCACCGGTCGAGCTCGACCTGCTGGTGGAGCTCGACGACGCCGAGCTCCCGAACGCCTGAGCGGCACGCCGTGAGTGAGCACGTCCCGCAGCGGGACCCGGCGGCCCCTGCCGTCGAGCTGATCACGGTCCGCGCCGACAACCCGGGGCCGATGACCCTCGCCGGCACCAACAGCTATCTGGTGCGCGACGGGGACGAGGTCTGGATCGTCGATCCCGGGCCGAAGGATCCCGAGCATCTCGCCGAGCTCCTGCTGAGCTGCGGCGACGGTGCGCGCCCCCGGGGGGTGCTGGTGACTCACCGGCATCAGGATCACACCGCCGGTGCCGCCACCCTGGCGAGACAGCTGGCCGCCCGCAGCGGGCACGAGGTGCCGTTGTGGGCCGCGGACCAGTCCGGGGTACCCGGCTCACGTCCGCTGCCCTCCACCCTCGAGAGCGACCAGGGGACCGTGGGGCACGTGATCCACCTGCCCGGGCACACCTCCGACTCCGTCGGGGTGCTGATCGACGGCGGTCGGCTGCTCAGCGGCGACACCCTGCTGGGCGGCTCCTCGACCGTGATCATCCCGGACGACGGAGGCTCGCTCACCGACTACCTCCAGTCGCTCGCGATCCTGCGCGCGATGACGGTGGACGGGCGGATCGGCTCGATCCATCCCGGCCACGGGCCCGCCTACGACTCGCCGCTCGACGTGCTCGAGGCGCTCGACGAGGCGATCGCCCACCGCCGCGAACGCATCGAGCAGGTGCGCCGGGCACGGACAGCGGGAGTGCTGACCATGGACCGGCTCCTGCGGGTGATCTACGGTGCAGAGCTTCCCGCGCAGCTGCAGAATGCAGCCCGCTGGAACCTCCGCGCCGCGCTCGACCACCTCGCCGAAGGGCATTGAGCCGGGGCGTTCGGCCGCGCCGCGGGGAGTCCGTGCTGCCCCCAAGCGAGGACTGCACGCCCCGACACGCGAGCTTGACCCGGCCTGACCCGACCCGACACGTGGGCCTGGCCCGGCCTGACCCGACCCGACACGTGGGCCTGACCCGGCCTGACCCGACCCGATACGTGGGCCTGACCCGGCCTGACCCGACCTGACCCGGCACGTGGACCTGGCCTGACCCGACACGCGGGCCTGCAACGCCGAGACCACTGATCCCTTCCATATTCGGAAGGGATCAGTGGTCTCGATGCGCGTGTTTCGCCACGGCGGGCGCCGGCCGACCTAGCGCAGGCCCGAACGGGCGCGGGCCCGACCTAGCGCAGGCCCGACCAAGCGGGGACGACTCAGCGGGCGCGGCGGCGCAGACGCTCGACGTCTGAGATCAGGACCGCGCGGGCCTCGAGGCGGATCCAGCCGCGAGAGGCGAAGTCCGCGAGCGCCTTGTTGACCGTCTCACGGGAGGCGCCGACCAGCTGGGCGAGCTCCTCCTGGGTGAGGCCGTGGGCGACCATCACGCCGTCGTCCGTCTGGCGACCGAAGCGCTGGGCGAGGTCGAGGACGTTCTTGGCGACGCGGCCGGGGACGTCCGCGAAGACCAGGTCGGCGAGCGACTCGTTGGTCTTGCGCAGGCGGCGGGCCAGTGAGGCGAGCAGATGGCGGGCGACCTCCGGACGCTGGGCGAGGACCCGGTAGAGGTCCTGCTGCGAGAGCGAGAAGAGGGTCGACTCGGCGACCACGGTGGCGGTCGCGTTGCGCGGCGCCGGGTCGAAGAGGGACAGCTCGCCGAGCGTCTCGCCCGGGCCGAGCACCGCGAGCAGGTTCTCGCGGCCATCGCCCGAGGCGTGGCCCACCTTCACCTTGCCCGAACCGATGATGAACAGACGGTCGCCCGGATCCCCCTCACGGAAGATGATGGCGCTGCGGTGGTAGTCCTCCTGCTTCATCGACGCCAGCACGGCCTGCTTGCCGTCCTCGTCGAGCGCAGCGAACAACGGTGATGACCGTACGATGTTCTCGTCCACGGAACCTCCTGAGTGTGGGGCCCCGACTGCCGGGGCCGTGCTGTGAGACGCCTGTAACGGACGCCACGAAGACCGGTGGCGACTGTCACATGATGGTCAAACACTATCGTGCTCGCGGCGCAGAGGCCCGCCACCGGCCTGAGGAGGTGCTGTTCAGATGTCGAGGTCGGTTCTTCATGCGGACGACGGAGGCGACGCCGTGGCCGCTGCTGCCCGGGCTGACGGGGCGCTCGTCGCGGCCGCTCTGCAGGATCTCTACCCGGGGGCCCGCACTGAGCTCGACCACCGAGACGCACTGGAACTGCTGGTCGCGACGGTGCTTTCGGCACAGACCACCGACGTCCGCGTCAATCAGATCACCCCGGAGCTGTTCTCGCGCTGGCCCGATGCGACGGCACTCGCCGAAGCGGACGAGGCGGCGCTCACCGAGGTGGTGCGCCCGCTCGGAATGGGTGCGACACGGGCGCGTCGCCTGATCGGGCTGGGCCGGGGACTGGTCGAGCGGCATGACGGCGAGGTCCCTGACGACCAGACCGCGCTCGAGGAGCTGCCCGGTGTGGGCCGCAAGACCGCCCACGTGGTGCGCGGTGCGTGGTTCGGCCACTCGCTGCTGGCCGTCGACACGCATGTGGGTCGGCTCGCCCGGCGCCTGGGATGGTCCACGGCCGACAATCCGCGCAAGGTCGAGGAGGATCTGGTGGCTCACCTCGAGGCAGACGGCACCGGCGCCGAGGCCGAGGACCTGACCGTCCTCGGACTGCGCCTGATCCTCCACGGCCGCCGGGTCTGCATCGCACGGGCGCCCCGCTGCGGGGACTGCACCCTGCTCGAGCTCTGCCCCCAGGTGGGGGTCGCATGAGCGGCGCACCCCGTTCTGCTCTCCATCTCCCGGGAGATGCGCAGTTCCTCGCCCCTCTCGCGGCGCGCGCCGCGGCGGGCGAAGTGCTGGTCAGCCGCGACCCGGACCCGCGGGACCCGGACCCCCGCGGGCGAGCGGTGCGCCGCAGCGCCGTGCTGATACACATCGCCGGCACGGGGCTCGACGATGCCCGAGTGGTGCTCGAGGAGCGCGGGCATGCGCTGCGCTCGCAGCCCGGGCAGTTCTCACTGCCCGGCGGGGGCCGTGACCCCGGGGACCGTGACGACGTCCACACCGCACTGCGGGAGGCGCAGGAGGAGACCGGACTGGATCCGGCCGACGCGCACGTGCTCGGCGCCTTCGCCCCGATCCCGATGCCCTGGCGCATCCAGCGCGTCACCCCGGTGCTGAGCTGGTCGCGGTCGGTGCCGCAGCTGGGCGTGCAGGACCCGCTCGAGGTCGAACGGCTGGTCTGGGCGCCGCTGACCGGCCCGGGCTCTCTGACCGATCCGGCGCACCGGCTCCGCGGACTGCTGGGCGGCCAGCGGGTGGGGCCGGCCTTCGATCTCCCCGGCGATGCGTTCGTCTGGGGCTTCACCGCGATGATCCTGGAGAAGGTGCTCACCGGGCTCGGGCTGGACCCGGTCTCCGACACCGCCCCGACCCGCGAGATCCCGCCCGAACGGCGCCGCTGACCCCGACGGCGGTGGCTGTCGTCACCTCGCGAGAATCCGCTCGCCAACCGCGGGTCAGGGCACGATAGACTCGAGTGTTGCCGGACGGTCTCCGGCAGCACCTCGGGGTGCAGCAGGAGCGGCCGGCACGGACGCTCCGCGGGCCCCGGACACCAGTACCAGCAGACCGATGAGCAGCAGACAAGGAATGGGATCCACGTGCCACGCGGCAAGGTGAAGTTCTACGACGCCGAGAAGGGGTTCGGCTTCATCCTCGACGACGAGGATGGTCAGAGTGTCTACGTGCACGCCTCGAATCTGCCCGAAGGGGTCAGCGCCCTCCGGCCCGGCGCCCGGGTCGACTTCGACATGGTCGATGGCCGCCGTGGCCCGCAGGTGCTCTCGATGCAGCTGCTCGAGCCGGCCCCTTCCGTCAGCCGCGCACGGCGCCAGAAGCCCGAGGAGATGGCGGGGATGGTGGAGGACCTGATCCGCCTGCTCGACGACGCCTCCAACGGGCTGCGTCAGGGTCGTTACCCCGATCGCGGGCATTCCCAGAAGATCGCCACCGTCCTCCGTGCCGTTGCCGACAACTTCGAGGCCTGAGAAATGACGTCACCGACCACCGCCCCACGCCGCGCCCGCACCGCTCGGCCGAAGCTGGACGCGATCGCGTCCGCTGCCATCGAGCTCGCGCATGAGGCGCTGCTCGAGGTCACCGAGCCCGGCCAGGTCGGCGAGCACCTGCGGGCCGAGGCGAGCGGGGAACGGCTGGTCACCCACGTCTTCGAGTGCACCATGCCCGGCTACCGCGGCTGGTCCTGGGTGGTGGTGCTGACCCGCGCCTCCCGCGCCAAGGCCGCGACCGTCGCCGAGACCGCGCTGCTGCCCGGCGAGGATGCGATCCTCGCTCCGGACTGGGAGCCCTGGTCCGAGCGGCTGAAGCCCTCGGATGTCGGTGCGGATGATCTGCTTCCCTACCGTGATGACGATGAGCGGCTCGAACAGGGCTACGAGGCCACCGGGGACGAGGACGCCGATCGTGTCGCCCTGTGGGAGCTGGGCCTGGGTCGTACCCGGGTGCTCTCCTCAGGGGGTCGCAGCGAGGCCGCTGAGCGGTGGATCGAGGGCGACTTCGGGCCGCGGGAGACCTCCGGTCGTGGCCGTCGTGGGACCGTGGCGGCCAACTGCACCAGCTGCGGCTTCCTCTCCAAGCTCTCCGGTTCGCTGCGCGGCGAGTTCGGCGTCTGCACGAACGAGTGGTCCCCGGCGGACGGTCGCGTCGTGCACCTCAACTTCGGATGCGGTGCACATTCCGAGACCGGTCAGCAGGAAGAGGACCGGGAGATCCCCCGCAGCAGCGGTGTGATCGTCGACGAGCTCGACGTCGAATTCCAGCACGTCGCACCGGCCGGTCAGGACGCACCGGCCGACGCCGCGGCGCCGGTGGTTGCTGAAGTCGCCGAGGTCACTGAGGCTGCTGAGGTGGACTCCCCCGAAGCGCCCGCGACTCCCGACGCGGACTCGCCCGAGGACTGACCCGCACTCGCGGTCCGTCCTTGCAGTCATGTGCGCTTCTGTTCCACGTCCTGGAACGGAAGCGCACATGACTGCGTGGTGGCCGGGCCTGTGGGTGGTCTGAACCTGTGCGGTGGCCGGGCCTGATCGGCAGCACGGAGCTGGCGCCGGTGTGGGCGGCGTCTTAGAGCCTGTCGCCGTCAGTGCAGGGAGACGGCGACGCGGGCCAGGAGGGCCTCGATCGCGAGCAGCGGAGGCACGTTCCCGCTGATGCGCTCCCGTGCTTCCTGCACCGCCTCGAGCAGACCCAGCGTGATCCGCCCGGAGCCCCGCGCGGCAGCCTGCTCGATCTCGGAGGTCACGTCGATATTGACCAGCTCCGAGCCGGTGCCCAGCTGACGGCTCAGCACATCGCGGAGCACGGAGTGTGCATCCAGCAGGTAGCGGTCCAGCACATCGCGGACCAGACGGGTCTGCCGCCGCTTGGCATCTTCTTCGAGCTGACGCAACTGTGAGCGCAGGGACGGTGGCACCTTGCCATCCTCGATCCCGGCCGAGTGCAGGAAGCGCTCCTTCTCCTCCGCGGCGACCAGGTCCGCATGCTCCTTCGCCTCGGCGGTGGCGCGGTCCACCAGCGTCTGGGCAGCGAGCACCGCCTGACCGGCACCGCGCAGGGAGAGCAGGGTGCGCGCGGACTCCTCGCGGGCCGCCAGCGCGCCCTGCTGGGTGGCGTAGCGCAGCGCCAGCCCGATGTGCCCCTGGGCGGCGCGCGCAGCGCGCACCGCAAGGGCCTCGTCGACACCGTCACGGCGTCGCAGGAGCTCGGCGACCACAGCCGAGGACGGCACCGAGAGCGACACCAGGCGGCAGCGGGAACGGATGGTGGGCGCGAGGTCCTCGGCGGAGGGGGCGCACAGCATCCACACGGTCGACGGCGGCGGCTCCTCGATGGATTTGAGCAGCACGTTGAAGGTGCCGGCGGTCATCCGGTCGGCGTCCTCCACGATCAGCACCCGATGGCGACCGGTGGCGGGAGATCGCTGGGCGGTCATCACCAGCGCGCGCACCTCCTCCTTCGCGATCGAGAGCTTGTCGGTGGCGACCACAGTGACGTCCGGGTGGGTACCGGCGAGGGTGGTGCGGCAGGCGCGGCACTGCCCGCAGCCGCTGCCCTGCTCGCACTGCAGGGTGGCTGCGAAGGCGCGGGCGGCGGTCGAACGGCCCGAGCCAGGGGGCCCGGTCACCAGCCAGGCCTGCGCGAGGGAACCCTCGGGAGAGGCGGCACGACGGAACTGGGCGACGGCAGCTTCCTGCCCCACGACGTCGGCCCACACCCCACCGCGAGTGCCGAAACCGGTCGCGGTCACTGCTCGTCCCGGTGCCGGGTGGGCGGAGCCGGTTCGAAGGTGGGATCGAACAGGCCCAGCACCTCGGCGACGGCCGTGAGCACACGTGCATGGACCTCGTCGCGCGGGAGCGTCCCATCGATCACCGCGTAGCGTGTCGGATCCGCGGCGGCGAGGTCGAGGAACTCCTGGCGCACCGACTCGTGGAAGGCCAGGCCAGCCTCCTCGAGCCGGTCCAGGGTGGCCGGGTCACGACGCTCATCGAGGGTCTGGGTCGGCACATCCAGCAGGATCGTGCGGTGGGGGAGCAGACCCTCGACCGCCCAGAGCGACAGCGAGGTGATCTCGTCGGCATCCAGGTCACGCCCGGCACCCTGGTACGCGACCGAGGAGTCGAGATAGCGATCGCTGAGCACCAGCCCACCGCGCGCCAGATGCGGACGCACCACGGTGGAGATGTGGTGTGCACGGTCCGCGGCGTACAGCAGCGCCTCCGCACGGGGCTCCACATGCTCGCCGTGCAGCAGCAGCTCACGGATGCTCTCGCCGAGCGGAGTGCCGCCCGGCTCCCGGGTGGTGAGGATGAGGTCCTCAGCGACGGAGCGCTCGGTGACCAGGTGGTCCCGCAGCATCTGCATCTGGGTGGACTTCCCGGCGCCGTCACCTCCCTCGAAGGAGATGAACACTCCGCGCCGTGGCGGATGCGGTGAAGGGATGCGCAGGCCACGCACCGGTTCCAGGAGGCTCATGCGGTCACCTCGCCGGGATAGACCACTCCCAGCTCCGTTCGCATCGCGTCCATCGTGGACATCACGCTGAGGGTGTCCGCCCAGCTCATCAGCGGGGATTCGAGCTCGCCGGCGGTGATCCGACGGGCCGCCTCGGCGATCTCGTAGGCCATGCCGTCTCCGCGCGCACCGGGATGTTCGAATTGGGCCGAGCGCCCGTCATGGAGGGACACTGTCAGGGTGCCGGGAGCGAAGAACGGACCGGACAGCCGGGCCGTTCCCGCGGTGCCGCTGACGAAGGCCTCGGTGGGGGTGCGGGCCAGCAACGTCGCGGACAGGCGCGCGCGGCCGCTCTGCTGGCCCTGGGCGAGGACCGCGATGTAGGCGTCGACTGCGGTGTCGGTGAGGTGGCCGCGCACGGCGAGGTCGGAGAGATCACCGAGCACCATCTGCGCGAAGGAGACCGGGTAGACACCGAGATCGAGCAGAGCACCGCCGCCGAGCTCGGGAGCGAACATGCGATGCGTGGGATCCGCGGGGAAGGTCTGTCCGTGGTCCGCGGTGACCTCGATGATCTCGCCGAGCAGACCGGAAGCGATCACCTGACGGAGCACGTCGTACTGCGGCAGGAAGCGAGCCCACATCGCCTCCATCGCGAACACTCCGCGCTCACGGGCGAGGTCCAGCAGATCGCGGGCCTCGCCCACGTTGAGGGTGAAGGCCTTCTCCACGAGCACGGGGATGCCCGCCTCGAGCACCGGCCGGGTCAGGGCATGGTGCTGGGCATGGGGGGAGGCGACGTAGACGGCATCCAGCCCGCCCGCGGCGAGCATCTCCTCGACGGAGTCGAAGGCTCGCTCGATGCCGTGCTTCTGCGCGAACTCCTCGGCGCGCTGCGAAGAGCGGGAGACGACGGAGACCACCCGGGAGGCGGTGGCACGGTACGCGGTGGCCGTGAACTGGTCAGCGATATGGCCCGGAGAGATCACGCCCCAGCGCAGACCCGGCGCGGCGGCCGGGTCGAGGACGGTGGTGGGCGGCAGCGTCAGCGAGGGTGCTGCCGCAGGCGCTTCGGATGCGTCGGTCTCGGTCATGGGTCCAATCTATCGGTCGGGCTGGCACCCGGTCCGCTCTCGGCGAATCCACAGGTGATGGGGTCTGTGGAGGGAGCGCAGTCGGTGCTCGATCGGTACCTGAACCCCTCCCGGATGCTCCTACACTGGTGACATCGAGCACACGTGGTGCTCGCGTCAGAACAAAGGAGTTTCGGCATGCTCAACAGCACTTCTCGTCCTCTCGCCTCGCGGCGCACGGTCCTCGCCGCCGGCGGCGTGACGACGGCGGCCGCGGCGCTGGCCGCGTGTTCCGGTGGGTCCTCCGATGGTGGTGGCGGCGGTGGCGATGCGCCCGCCGCGGACTTCGAGGAGCGGGGCCCGATCACCCTGGCCAAGGGCAAGGACACCACGGGCAAGCTCGCCGAGTTCCTGGAGACCTGGAACTCGGAGCACCCGGATGAGGAGGTGACGCTCATCGAGCTGCCCGAGTCCTCCGACGAGCAGCGCCGTCAGATGATCAACAACGCGCAGGCGAAATCCGATGCGTACACCGTGCTCGGGCTGGACGTGGTCTGGACCGCCGAGTTCGCGGCGAACCAGTGGGTTGTCGAGCTGCCGCAGGACAAGTTCCCGCTCGATGACCTGATCCCCGCCACGGTGACGACCGCCACCTACTTCGACAAGCTCTACGGGGTCCCCTTCATCACGAACGCGGAGCTGCTGTTCTCCCGCACCGACCTGCTCGAGCAGGCAGGGCTCGACGGCCCTCCCGAGACCTTCGAAGAGATGTACGCCGCGATCGAGACGCTCCAGAAGGAGGATCCGGAACTGCTCGGCTTCGGCTCCCAGTACTCCAAGTACGAGGGGCTGACCGTCCAGGCGGCCGGACTCGTGGCGTCGGCGGGTGGCGAGCTCTTCGACGCCGAGGGCAAGCCCCACGCCGATTCGGCGGAGGCGCTCACCGGGATCCAGACCGTCCGTGACGGTTTCGATAAGGGCTTCATCCCCCAGGAGGCGCTGACCTACAAGGAGGAGGAGTCCCGCGCGGCCTACCAGGACGGCCGCCTCGCCTTCTTGCAGAACTGGCCGTACGTCTGGGCGCTGGGCCAGGCAGAGGACGGCTCCTCGTCGGTCAACGGGAAGATGGTCGCCAGCCTGGTGCCCGGGTTCGACGGGCCCGGCAGCTCGACGCTCGGCGGGCTGAACCTCGGGGTGAGCGCCTTCGCGAAGAACAAGGGCACCGCCGTCGACTTCATCTCCTTCATGGTCGATGCCGTCCAGCAGAAGGAATGGGGTCTCGCGACCGCGCAGGCTCCGGCGAACGTCGGCGTCTACGAGGATGCGGACATGCTCGAGGCGTTCCCGTTCCTGCCGCAGCTGAAGGAGGCGATCGACAACGGGGCCAGCCGTCCCGCCGTCGTCCAGTACGGCGAGGTGACCCAGGCGATCCAGGAGGCGGCCTACGCCTGCTTCTCCGGTGAGACGGATGCCGAGCCAGCGATGAAGGATCTGCAGACCAAGCTGACCGAGCTCACGGCGCAATGACTTCCACCGCCGCTCGCTCCGCGACGATCGGCGGCAGGCGTGGGAAGAGAATCGGCGGCGACCACGGCAGGATGGCGTACCTCCTCCTGCTCCCCACGCTGGTCCTGCTCGCGCTCGTCGTCGGCTTCCCGCTGGTGCTGTCTGCCTGGCAGTCCCTGATGCAGTCGGGCCAGGGGATCGACCCGGCCACCGGACTGATCATCAAGGGCGACACGTTCGTCGGACTGGACAACTACATCGACGCGGTCACCGGCACGGGCGCCGGGGCAGGGTTCTGGAACGCGTTCTGGAACACCACCCTGTTCACCGTCGTCGGTGTGAGCATCGAGACCGTGCTCGGCGTCGCGATGGCGCTGATCATGGCCAAGGCGATGCGCGCGACCGGGCTGGTGCGCGCCTCGATCCTGATCCCGTGGGCGATCCCCACGGTGGTCTCGGCCCTGATGTGGCAGCTGATCTTCGATGCGAACGGCATCGCGAACCGGCTGCTCGACTACCAGGTGCTGTGGACCACCGAGGGCTGGCAGGCCAAGGCCGCGGTGCTCATCGCCGACATCTGGAAGACGGCCCCGTACATCGGTCTGCTCACCCTTGCCGGGCTGCAGACCATCGACAAGCAGGTCTACGAGGCGGCGACCGTCGACGGCGCGAATCGCTGGCAGACCTTCTGGAGGATCACCCTCCCGCTGGTGCGCCCGGTGCTCGTGGTGGCGGTGCTGTTCCGGCTCCTCGACGCGATGCGCATGTTCGACCTGCCGTACGTGCTGCTGGGGACCCTGGACTCTGGCCAGACCCTCTCCATGCTCGCCACCGACGCCGCCGCCAAGACGAACTTCGGTGCCGCCTCCGCGTACTCGATGGTGCTGTTCGCCTACATCTGCCTGGTGGCGTTCCTGTTCATCAAACTGCTCGGGGCCGACGTCATCGGTGATCAGAACCGTCCGCCGAAGAAGAGGCGAGTCCCGCGCCGCCTGCGCACGACCTCCGAAGGGAGCATGCCATGAGCACCGCCACCACCACCGAGGTCGTCTCCCGCACGGGCGAGGTGCTGAAGCCCAAGAAACACAAGGGCCGGATCCTCGGCTCCGTCGTCATCGCGCTGGGCATCGCGTTCATCCTGGTGTACTGCCTCGCGCCGTTCTACTGGATGATCGTCTCCGCGCTGCGCCGGCCCAGCGAGGGCCGCTCGACGGAGCTGATCCCGAGCCCGATCAGCGTCGAGAACTTCATCGCGGTCTTCGACCCGTCGAACCACTTCGCCCGCGCTCTGCTGAACTCGCTGATCGTCGCCGGCAGCACCACACTGCTGGTCCTCGTGCTGGGCGTGTTCGGCGCCTACGCGCTGGCCCGGCTCGATTTCCGCGGCAAGGTGCTGGTCATGTTCCTCATCGTGGCGACCTCGATGTTCCCGGTCGTCACGCTCGTGGTCCCGCTGTTGAAGCTGTTCAGCGGCGGTTTCGTGTGGTTCCCTTTCAACTGGATCAACACCTACCAGGCGATGATCCTGCCGACGATCTCGTTCGCGCTGCCACTGGCGGTGTGGAACCTCAACGCGTTCTTCCGGCAGCTGCCGGTCGAGCTCGAGCAGGCGGCGATGATCGATGGGACCACCCGCTTCGGGGCGTTCCGCAGGGTCATCCTGCCGCTGGCCGCGCCCGGGGTGTTCACCACGGCGATCATCACCTTCATCGCGGCGTGGAACGAGTTCCTCATCGCGCTGACGATGGTGAACGCGCCGCTGATGCAGACCGCGAACGTCGCGATCTCGAAGTTCACCGGCATCTCGCAATTCGACACCCCGTACGGCACGAAGATGGCCGCCGGCGTGATCGTGACGGTGCCGCTGATCATCATGGTGCTGATCTTCCAGCGCCGCATCATCGGCGGTCTCGCCGCCGGATCGGTCAAGTGACCGGGAGGCGCAGAGAGGCACGGGGATCCGTGGTGATCCGCTGAGCAGCGGACGACGACAGACGGGGCGGGGCGACATCGGTCGCCCCGCCCCGTCCGTGGTTCTGCGGGCTACCCCTTCACGGAGCCTGCTGTCATGCCGCGCACCAGGAAGCGCTGGAGGCCGAAGAAGACCAGCATCGGGATCACCATCGAGACGAAGGCGCCGGCGGTCAGGAGCTCGGCGCCCTGACCCTGGGTGCCCAGCATCTGCTGCAGGTTCACGATGATGGTCTTGTTCTCGCCGCCGCCCAGGAACAGCTTGGCGATGAGCAGGTCGTTCCACACCCACAGGAACTGCAGGGTGGCGAAGGCGGCGATCGCGGGGGAGGACATCGGAGCGACCAGGCGCCAGAACGTCTGGAAGTGCGAGGCTCCGTCGATCTTCGCGCTCTCCACGACCGAGCCCGGCAGGGTGGCCATGTAGTTGCGCAGGATGTACACCGCCAGCGGCATGCCGAAGCCGGTGTGCAGCATCCACACCGCCACGAACTGTCCGTTGATCCCGAGCCCTCGCGGGCCGAGCATGTCCAGCATCGGCTGGAAGGCGACCTGGATCGGGACCACCATCAGCGCGACGATGACGATGAACAGCACGTCCTTGCCGGGGAACTGGATGAACGTGAACGCATACGCGGCGAAGGCCGCGAACATGATCGGCAGCACCGTCGCCGGCACCGCCACCACGACCGAGTTGACCAGCGAGCTGGTCGTCGAGGAGTTCGAGAGCACGGCCGTGTAGTTGTCCAGCGTCCACCCGCCCTCCCACAGCGAGGTCCACCAGCCGGTGGAGGCCGCGGCCTCGCGCGTGCGCAGGCTCGTCACCAGCAGACCGATCGTGGGGATCGTCCACAGCAGCGCCAGCAGCGGCATCGCGATCATGGCCAGGGGGGAGCGCTTGCGTCCGTCCTTCATGGTGCCGTTCATCGGTTCGCCTCCTGCTGCCTGAAGCTCTTGACCTGGTAGATCAGGATCGGGATCACCAGGATCAGGAGCACGACCACGATGGCCGAGGCCTGCCCGGCCTGCTGATCGGTGAACAGCTTGCGGAAGAAGAGGTTCGCGATCACGTCGGAGTCGTACAGACCGTTGGTGGTGACGTAGATCAGATCGAACACCTTCAGCACCAGGATCAGCACCGTGATCAGCACGGCGAGGAGGGTGGGCCGCACCTGCGGGAAGATGATCTGCCAGAAGATGCGCATCTCACCGGCGCCGTCCATCCGCCCCGCCTCGACGGTGTCCTCGGGGACGCCCTTGATCGCGGAGCTGATCAGCACCATCGCGAAGCCCGTCTGCATCCAGATCAGGATCACCATCAGCGCGATCGAGTTCAGCCGACCTGTCTCGATCTGGTACCACGGCTGCGGATCCCCGCCGAGGGTGGTGACGATGGCGTTCAGGAGCCCGGTCTGGGCGTCGCCGGGGGAGTTGTAGGCGTAGACCAGGATCCAGATCGTCGCCGCTCCCACGAAGCTGATCGCCATCGGCAGGAAGATCATCGACTTCGCGGCGTTCTCCCCGGCCGGGGAGAGCTTGTCCGCGAGCACCGCGACGGCCAGGCCGAAGGCGACCGTGACCACCGGGACGATGAGGATCCACAGGAAGTTGTTCAGCAGCGTGGACCAGAAGTGCCCGCTGGAGAAGATCGCCTCGTAGTTGGCCAGCCCCACCCACGCCGTCGAGTCGTCGTTGGCGAAGGAGTACACGATCGTCTGCACGGTCGGGTACAGCAGGAACAGGGCGATCAGGCTGAACCCCGGGAGCAGGAACGCGTAGGGGATGAGCCCGGCCGCGAACCGGGTGGGGAAGCCCTCGATGCAGATGTTCAGGAAGTAGAAGAACACCACCGAACCGCCGATGCCGACGATCAGCCCCAGCAGCCCGATGAGGATCCCGGAGTTCGCGAACCAGTCCGGGTAGTAGGCGAAGGCGAGGAAGGCGTTGCAGACGACCCAGGCGGTCACCGCCATCCCGATGATGCCCACGAGCACGCGCACCGGGCGTGCGCCGCCGCGTCCCCGGTCCTCGGCCTCCGTCGGTCCCTCCGACCCCGTGCGGGTCGCGGTCGCGGTGGTCATTCCGGCCACCCGTTCTCGATCTCGTCGCAGACCTCCTGGGAGGTCTTCGCGCCCTGCAGCCACTCGACCATGCCCTTCCAGAAGGAGCCCGAGCCGACGGCCGTCGGCATCAGGTCCGAGGCGTCGTAGCGGAAGACCGCCGCTCCGGAGGCGATCTCGGCGACCTGCCGGGTGATCTCGTCGGAGTACTGCGAGAGGTCGAAGGTGCGGTGAGGGCTCAGCCAGCCGCCGGCCTGTGCCCACTCGGCCCCGAAGGCGTCCGAGGCCATGAACTCCATGACCTTCACGGTGTCGTCGTCAAGGGTGAACAGGGCGGCCAGATCGCCGCCGCCCAGGATCGGCTGGCCGTCGAAGCCGTCCTCCCAGGTGGGCATCGCGTAGACGCCGACCTCCTCGTCCATGTTCGCCATGACGTCCTCGGGGAAGAAGCCGGTGACGAAGTTGCCCTGGCGCACGAGCATCGCCTTCGGCGGATCCTCGAACAGGGGCAGCGGCGCCTCGGAGAAGGGGGTGTTGATGATGGCGTCGGTGCCGCCGAGCACATTGCCCTCGGTCTTCAGCAGATCGCCGACCAGATCGAAGACCTGCACGACCTCCTCGGAGTTGAAGGGGAGGCGGTGCTTGACCCAGTCGTCGTAGACCACCGGGCCGTGGACGCGGAGCATGAACTCCTCGATCCAGTCCGTGCCCACCCAGCCCGTCGCCTGGTCGGCGCCCCAGCCGTCGGACCACGGCGCGATGCCGTCGGCCTTGATCTGCTCGGTGATCTCGTAGAGCTCCTGCATGGTGGCGGGCTTGTCGCCGTAGCCGCCCTCCTCGTAGGCCTTCTTCGGGAACCACAGCAGCGACTTGCACGCCATGCGCATCGGGGCGCCGTAGACGCGGCCCTGCAGCCGGGCAGAGTCGAGGAAGCCCGGGATCAGGGTCGAGTTCAGCTGGTCGTAGTCCAGGAACACGTCGATCGGGGTGATCATCCCCTTCGCGGCCAGATCGAACATGCCGCCGGGCTGGGGGAACAGGGCGATATCGGGGGCGTCGCCCGCTCCCGCGCGCTGCTGGATGGTGTTGGTGAAGTCGGTGTCCGGGGTGTAGGCGATGGTGATGCCGGAGTCGGACTGGAACTTCTCGAGCGAGGCGAGGAACGCCTCCTCCTCCTGGCCGCCGAAGGCGCCGAGGATGCTCACCGTGCCCGAGCCGGGGGTGTCTCCCGGGGTGTACCGCTCGACCGGACCGCTGCCACCGCCACCGGCAGGGTCGGGATTCTGGAGGCATCCGGTCATCCCGAGGGCGGCGGTGGCCGCGGCTCCGGACATGACCGCACGCCGACTGGGACGTCGAGCCATGATCACTCCTTTGTGGGCTCTTCGCGGTTGGTGGTGAAGGAGAGCGTCGCGTCGCTGGCGTAGAACGGC
>NZ_JBQDLF010000007.1:0-127712 GCF_052095815.1 Brachybacterium sp.
CCGTTCTGCGCCTACGACGCGACGCTCCCCATCACCACGAACCGGGAAGAGCCGGTTATCTAGGTCGGGTGTTTCTCCCGAGGGCTCAACCGTGTTGCGGTAGGCAGCCGCGCAAGCAACCCGGCCTTAGGCCTGGGGTAGTCTTTGCCGCCGGGTTAAGCCTCCCGCGTGCCCCGAACAGCCATCCAGCTAACGAGCCGCACTTCATGGGGTTCTACATCAGGGAGCGGCTCGCGCGGGGGCGGGGCAGTAATCCCGGCTTCTTCTAGAACTTCGGTGATCAGTCCGATACGTTCTTCGTCGGTGCGCCCGTCGTTGAGGGCACGGCGCATCTGCCGAGCGACCTTGGCGGAAGGGACACTGCGGAGTCGGTTCGCGAGGTCTATCTGCGTCTCCCGCCCGAGATAGCCGCCTGCACGAAACACCAGTTGATGGGAGTCGCGGAATGACAGTGGCATATCCGGTTGGAACGCGTTGGGATCGGTGAGTGCGCTCCAGGCGGCGTAGGCATCGTTGCGGGCGACTTCCCAGGCGTCGAAGGCTCGGTCGTAGACAAGGGCGTCAAGCCAGCGGGGGGCGCTCTCGCTACTGGGATCGGCGACGCGGAGCGAGATGAGCGTGTCGCCCGAGATTCTGGGCTCGCCGGTCTCGTCGTAGTTGATGTTCCAGTCCTCGTCCACGGCAACGTATCGGAACCAGGGTTTATCGCTGTCGCCGATGCGCATGCAGAAGACATAGCCGTTACCATTTACTGCCGGGTTCTCAAATCCGCTACCTGAGCCGTAGGGCAAGGAAAGAATATCAGCCTTGGTGGTCGTGTCGGCGGTGAAGGAACCGTAGAGCCGACGTCGGTACTCCTCACCGGACAGGGACGCACTAGAGCCACCAGTGTCGAGGAGCTTCTCGAACTCGCCGGCGACATGATCGTCGCTTAGGTTTACCTCGTGACCCGGACCGCGGCCAGGTAGGACTTCACCTGCACCGACCGCGGCATCTGCGAGGGCGAGCTTGTTCTGCAAGCGTTCCTCAAGGCGCAGTAAGTCGTCGAGTCTTTCGGCCGGGAAGAATAGTCCGAGATGAACGTAGTCGTGCTTCGAACCGATCCGGTCGACGCGGCCGTGACGCTGGACGATCCTCATCGGATTCCACGGCAGGTCGTAGTTGATCATCTGCCCGGCTTGCTGCAGATTAACTCCCTCAGCCAAGACGTCCGTGGTGAACAGGACGTCGTACTCGTCCTTTGCTATGGGCTCCCTCTGAGGGTTGCGTGGCCCTGCGGTTTTGGGCGCGAACCCGGCGATGGTAGACGCACGCCCACCCTGGTCGACGCCGCCAGACTCGCCCCGCTCGTGCACCTTGGCGTAAGCACCCATAATTGGGGCTGCGACCCTACCTTTGTAGTCCGCCAACGCCGACCCCGATGGTGCCACGCTGATCGCCGCGACGACAGCGTCATGGATCGCAATGATCGTGTCGGAGAAGGCGGAGAAGACGATCACCTTTCGGCGGTCAACGTGAGAGAGACCGCGCGCGTCGATTCTGCGAGCGTCCTCAGCGATCTTAGATAGCTCCTCCACGAGCTTGTTCACTTTTGGCTCGATCCCGGCGAGCACCGTGCCGGCGAGATCGCGTAGATCATGCAGGAGAGCGAGGTCGGAACGGGCATCGGTTTCGAGCTCTGTCACGTGGTAGCCGCTGGCCGCGTCGACTTGATCCTCGTCGTCGAAAGCCTCCACGAACGCGTCAAGATCATCAGAGTCTGAAGAGACCCAGTCGTTAAGTGCCTCTCCCTTCAGGATGTAGCCCCTGTCCAGGGCATCCAGGAACGCCTCGTGCGAACCAATCATCCGTCCCAGAGAAGAATGCAGCGCACTCGGACTCGACTCCAACCGCTTCAGCAGGCCGGATCGGAGCAGGCCAGCATTGGAAATCTGGTACTCCAACAAGTCCTGGTCGAGGGTGTACCTGCTAGACAGATACCTTGCGAGCATCAGGCGCTTCGGGTCCAATGAGCGGTTTTCCCATGCCCGTGGAGTGTGCGGATCCGTTGGATCACCAAGGGCATAGACCATCGCGTCTATGAGCTCCAGCCCGGCCGCGTCGAGGTCGTAGTTGATGCGTCGGACCTTTGGCTGCGGGAACTTGATCGTCGTCGTCGCCCCGTCCGGGCCTACGATCATGTCGTTGGTGTAATGCTCCTTGACGAACTTGCGAGTGCGCCGGACAGCGACCTGGTCCATCAGGTCGAACAGATGCTCCGGGGTGAGGTTGGCGGGGTCGATCCCCTGGGCATGCTTGATGTACTCCCGAATGCTCGGAATTCCCAGTGAGGCGAACCTCGCGTCGTCGCGGATGAAGTACCTGACTAAAGTTTCTAGGTCCGCCAGCGAGTTATTGACCGGTGTCGCTGTCAGCAGCACGACCTTCTTCGGTTGGGTGCCGGCGGTGATCACTCGGTCCACTGCACCTGACCGTTGCGCAGAGGAGTTGCGCAGGTTATGAGCCTCGTCGATCACGACGAGGGAGTAGTCCTCGATCTCTTGCATGAACGCGCGATGACCCGCGTGGGCTGGTTCGAGACGATTGCGGACCTCTTCGTAGGAGTAGACCGTCACCCAGCGGGAGAAGTCGTACTCGAGCAGGAACGGTTCCCACATCGACGTCTTCAACGCCGCCGGCGCCACGATCAGTACCCGCTGCCGGTTCACGTTCGCAGTCCGGTAGATCACCTCACCGGCCAGGTAGGTCTTGCCGAGGCCGACCTCATCAGCGACGAGCACACCTCCGTGCTCGTCCAGCAGGCGCTCCATCCGAACCACACCGTCGGCCTGGAAACGAGTCAGGCTTAGCCCCGTCTTGATGTGCGGGCTCTCGTCATCCAGGTGCGCCCCGTACAACTCCCACAGCATGCGCAGGTAGACCGTCCACGGGCTGTGCGGGTCCCACAACCGGCCATACAATTCAGCCAGGTCGTAGGGTTCACTGGCCGCCCAGAACCCTTCGAACCATTCGTGGACCTTCGCCGCGGCGTGGGTACCGCCGCCAGTACCCAGGTTCAGTTCTGCGTTCAGCGCCAGTCCGGCAAAAGTCATGTTCGAGGACCCGGCGATTGCGGCCTGAGTCGCCATATCCTCCACCATGTACGCCTTGCCATGGAGGAAACCACTCGTGTAGCGGCGCACCTCCACCCGCGCCCGCCCCTCCGGGTCAAGGCCGCGTAGCCATTCCACCATCCGTCTGGCGTCTGCATCAGGCTGCCGCGCGAACCCCATGGTGTCCCGTTCCATCGCGAGCCAGTCGTCATGCTGCTCGAGTGCAGCGCTGATCCGCGAGTCCATCGTCGCGTCATGAGCACTAACCGCGCGAACCGAGTTCTGTTCCGGTTCCGCACCCAGCAGCAGCCTCACGCGAGGTGCCTGCTCCAGCTCGTCGGAGAGCAGGGCGAACCCTCCAGGATTAATGTATGCCGTCGCGATTGCGAGCGGCGGTGGTGTCTGCTTGTTCTCCCGTAACATCCGGAAGAGTTCGTTCACCCGGTCCGCTACTCGGACCGTCGCCTCGCTTGCCAGATAGTTGGTTGCGAAGTCAGGGAGCTGGCTCATGCCTGCCCCTTCCACCGTGCGTAGTGCGTCAAGACTGCCTCCAGCCGCGATTGATAATTCCAACCTCGGTGGAACGTCCCGAAGATGTGCTCGACCTGGTCCTCCGACAATCCGTATAGCAAGCTCACGACAGCGTCGAGCTCCGCAGTCAGATCGTCCTTCGCCGACTTCGTCGTCACCGACCCGACGGGTACTCCAACCTCGGCCGCCCACTCGGTGTATCGGTCGTCGACCGCTGCCAGCCTCCCGGCGACTTCCACCGCTCGAGCGGCGACTGATGACTCGGGGTCGAACGTGGGAATGGGAAGACCGTTGAGGATGTGCAGGTTCATTCCGAGCTCGACATACTTGCGGGCGTACCAGTCCAGTGGGATCGACGACAGGACGCCCAGTAGGTATGCCTCGGCCAGTGCGGTCCCTGCCCGGCGGTACAGGTAGGGCGCCTTGTTCGTTAAGGCTACGACGGGCGGCAGTAATGCCGCGATCATCGTCCGAGTGTCCGTTGAACGCGCGATATCGCGAAAGGCGATGCGCGGGCGACGCATTGGGAGCGTGTCCACGTCGTCCGCCCACGCCTGGGAAAGTGCATGGAAGGCAGAGCTCTTCAGCCTGACCTGGCGCTTGCGCTTGGCTTGGAGAGCGACTTCAATAGCTTCCTGGTCCCCGTACGCATAAACCTCCCCGGTCCCCGGGTTCCACAATTCAAAACCCTTCCCGCCGAGAACTGGGACGGTCCCGCGCCCCTCACTGTCGAAGGTTGGTCGATCGTTGGTCGCGTCAAACTCGCGCACCGGCCGAAAGTCCCAGCCTGGGCGCCGCGCGTCGAGCCGCGGAGCCTTACGGATGACGTTCAAAACTTCAGCTGCCTGGGGCGTTGCAATCTGCGGGACGGTCGAGCCAGTCATCACTTTCAGTGACGATACTTCCACGCGACCTAACTGACCACGTCCGGCGAGGAAGGTTTTCTCCTCGTAGAACGGCCCGCACACCTCGATGTACCCTAACGGTGGATCACATTTACGGAACGTCAGCAAAGAGATCGAGTACCTTGGGTCGATCGGGAAGATCCACCTGCGCTCGTTGACCAAAGTGATCGCCTGGAGGCTGCCTGCCGCGAACATCGCCTCACGCCAAAGACTCGGGCCAGCCGCGTTAAGGATCGAGCGCGGCATCACGACACCCGATCGACCTTCATTCCTTAGGAGTTGCAGGAGGCGCCACGCGAAAGCCTGGTAAAGGTCAATATCCCCGGTCCCAAGCCCGGGATATGGACCTTTGAGCATGGTCTGGCGAACCTTGCCGACAACCTCGCTCAGCTCATCGAGCTCTGCCACCATGTCAGGACGCTCGTCGCGCAGGCGCGCGATCTCCGACTTCATCACGGCCGGCTTGAGCGCGAGCAAGCCAGGCCGGATCCGGAGCCAAAACTTCGGCTCCTCAACCATGAGCTCTTCCCACGGGGGGTTCCCGAGCAGGACATCGAAACCGGGGTTGGTCCGCAGGAACACCTCCGGGAACAGCACTGGCATGTGTGCGGGCTTCAGCTCTTTGATGGTCTCCATTACCCGGTGATCACGGGCCAGTTCGATGACGTCGTCTTCGCTAAAGATCATCCCGGCGTCGATCGCGCCGACCCGGGCTGCCACGGCGACGTCGAAAACGCGCTCCGCAGGATTTGATGCCTCTCGTGCCTGCTCCAGTAGACGCGCGGACTCTTCGATCTCTGCCTTATTGGCTTCGCCAGCACTAGCGAGATCGACAAGGAGAGTCTTGGCGGATACGAGTGTGTCGGTAATGACATCATCGAAGAAGTCGCTCTGCCCGGGGTTGCGGTCTGGTTGGAGGACGTCGAGAGCCTCGTCGACCGTGCCGATTCCGGTGAGGGAGTCGGCGTTGATGAGGCCATGGTCGAGGTTGCTCATCGGGAGTCCGGGGACAAACGTGTGGATCCAAAGCGCGAGGCGGGCAAGTTCGACGGCCATGGGGTTGAGGTCGAGGCCGTAGATGCAGCGACGTGCCACCTGACGTCGCAGGAGACCGATCTCATCTACCTCGGACTTGGCGACGTCGTCGGTGCCGAGAGCTTCCTTCGCGGCGCCAGCGAGCCGGAGCAGTTCGTCGGTGACACCTGGAACGGCGTGTTGGGCGAGAAAGGCGCGCATGAGCGCTTCGATCTTGTCGACCGCTGCGACGAGGAAGTGGCCCGATCCCATGGCGAGGTCGGCGACTCTGAAGTCGAAGAAGTCTCGGGAGGCCGCAGCTACGTCACCCTTGTTGAGGTGGTCGGCGACCTTGTCCAGGTGCGCGGTGAGTGCGGGCACGACAGACTGTTCGATCAGGTGGTCGACGAGGACCTTGGGGGTGAAGTAGGAACCGGTAGCCTTGCGCTCCCCGGAGGCGCTGTGGAAGTACACCCCACCAGATCGGACGTGGACCTCATCGTTCTTCTTGACAGGCACCCAGGCGCCGTCGGGGTCGAGGGTGAGGTCCTGTTCGGCCATGGAGAGGGAGCTTTCGAGGAGTCCCTCGTAGATGGTGCCGAACTCGCGGACGCTGAGCGACCGAAAGTCGACCGGGCCGTCGACGCCGTCACTGGTGGTGTCGATGAGCAGGTGCTTGAGCGCTGGTCCAAGTACCCGGTCGGGGATCTGGATCTTGGTGAAAAGGGCCCCGTCTGGCGATTGGTCGGGGTCGGAGGAGAATAGGCCGCCGTTGTAGGCGGGGATCTGCCACTGGCGATTGCCTTTGTCGATGGCGTCCCACACCTGGGTCAGGTCGCCCCACAGGGTTGCTGACTCCCCGAACTCGCGGTCTTCCGTAGCGATGAGGCGCTGGGCATTGGTCTTCAGACTGTTCGCGTCGAATCCTTCGTTGCGCCTGGAGGGGAGGAGCCCTCGGTCTTCGGCGTACGCCTGGAAGAGGAGACGGAACAGGATGCGTAGGGTGACGCGGTAGGCGGTGGCGAGGCCGTCGGGGTCCAGGCGCAGTTGTGCGCGTTTGGTGAGTTGGTGGGTGACTTCGACAGCGAGCGGGGGGATGATCTCGCCGTAGATGCGCTCCCGAAGCCGTTTCCCGAGCTCAGTGGCGTAGCGAGTGCTCTCCTCCAGCAACTGGTCCGCGGTGCCGTTCGCGGCAAGGGCGTTGGCGGTGAAGATCAGCGGCAGCAGTCCGGCGTAGTCGGCGTCGACCGTCGACAGGTCGATCTCGAAGTACGTCTCGGCCTGACCTTTGGATCCGACGCCGACGCCGTCCCGCCCGGGGTAGAGGCGGATCTGGTCTTTGCGAAGGACGATCAGCCACGGCACCTCTTGCTGGGTCGCGACAGCGAGACCATAGGCGACCGGGGTCAGCTGGAACCTTGGGCTCTTGCTGTCGAAGTGCTCGGTTTCGTCGAGCAGGACCGCGACCGCACGGGAGGCGTCGGTCGGCGTTGACAGCAGGACGGCACCACCGGTGGCGGGCTGGGTCTTGAAGCCGAGCGCGTCGATGAGGGCCGTTCCACGGGCAGTGAGTAGGCCGCTACCGGCCTGATTCAGGTCGTCCCAGTCGAGGCGCTGCGGGAGGTTCTGGGTGAGGTGGTAGGTTGCGAAGAGCCCGCTGTTGGTGTACCCCGCGACGGCGGTTGAATTGTGGGCCTTGCGAAAGCCGGCGATACGCTCGGTTGCGGCCAGAACGTCTGGTTCGTCAAGTGCCGACTGCAGCTGCCTCTGTGCCTGTTCCGTCGGTAACTCGACGGGCTGGGCTTGGGGATCCGGGCCGAAAAGATATGTAGTAGAGCTGTTTCCCACTGCGACGACGAGCTGAAGTTGGGTCTTGCCGCGGCGAGCGTTGAACAGGTCTCGGACCGCTCGTTTGGAGGGTAGGTCCGATGAACGCGCAACCGCAACTTGGAGGCCCCCCATTCCCAACGGATCGGGTCCGATGAAAATTCGCTCTGTGGCAATGTTGGCAGGCGCAGTGGTCTCGCTCCACTTCACGGACTTACTTGCAATCAAGCGCATTGAATGTCTCGACTTCTCGATATCGCAGGTGGCTAGCCAGACAAACGGGCGGACGCTATTACGACCGAACCGATCGTGGCATCCGATGGCATCCTGGTCGCTATGGGCGTAGGGCTGGCCAATGAGGGCTCCCCCTGATCCTAAGCCGCTCCGTCATCTACTGGAGTCATACGGTCGATGACACCACGGATTTTTGTCGGATACCCAAGAGGGAAGATGCTCCACCCTCGGACCCTAAGGGGACCGATCTGAGGGCAAAGTGGTGCCTCGATTGGTCATCAACGTGCACCATGGACCCATGCCCTCCACCTTCGCCTGGCTCGCCGTCGACGCCGAGCAGCGTCGCAGGATGATGGAAGCGGTGGATCAGTTCCGCGACGAGACCACCATCGACGATCTCGGAGTGGGAGGCATCCGCGACGCCTTCTCGGACACCTTCTTCCCCGGCACCTCCACCCTGCACACGCGGCTGCGCTACGTGCTGTTCATCCCGTGGCTGATGCAGGAGGCCTCGACACGCGCCACCGCGGAGGAGATGGCCACGAGGTACCACGACCTCGAGCGGGATTTCATCGGCGCACTAGAACGGGGGACCGACGAGGGAGAACAGGGCATCATCGGCCGGCGCGCGGGCAAGGCCCTCCAGCGTGTGCCCTCGGTGCTGTACGGCGGGATGCTCGTCCAGTGGGGGATCCTCGAGACTGGTCTCACCGCTCGCGAGCACTTCGCGCGCATCGAACAGAACCGGCGCCTCGACGCTGACTCTCCCCGCGTCGAGGATGAGGGGCTCGGCAGCGTACGCATCCCCGACGGCCTCGATCCGCGCCTGCCGCTCCGCCCGGAGGGGCTGCTGAAGAGCGCCGATTTCGCTCTCACCTCACCGGAGGTCGAGTACCTGAAGGAGACGATCACCCGCAACAACGCGGGCACCCTCCTCGCGCGGCTCGCCCACCGTCGGCCCACCACCTGGACGGCCACCGGCACGATGCCGTCGGCTCCATGGGCCGACGACGTTCTCGACCTGCTTGACCCCGTCGCGGACCGGGGCCTCCGGACCACGCTCGACCTCGCCGAACGCTTCAGCCTCTATACCCAGGGTGCGAACCTGCTCTACAACCTGTTGCTGGCCGAAGCGACGTCCGGCGATCCAGATCGCTTCCGGGATGACCGCGTCGAGCACTACCGCGAGCGTCTCGCGCAGTGGGCCGACGAAGCTGCTGCACACCGCCCGTTCGACGCCGCGGATCTGCTCGGGCTCGGTCAGCTGATGGCCGCGCGTCGCCGCAACTTCCCGGACAGGACCCGAACTTTCCTGGAGAACTGGTTCGACGAAGCCCGCTCATCGCGGACGGTCGCGGACTCCCGCAGTGCTCGCGAGCTCATCTCTCGACGAGAGCGCCTCGTCAAAGGCAGTCGCGCACGGCTCCGGCCGGGCAACCTCAAGGCGCTGAATGCCTGGAGCGGCGCCTCCGGCACCGCGAGGATGTACTTCCGGTGGAGCAATGTCACCACGCTCCTGAAGGACCTCTACGACGGAGAGGGGCGCCACTGATGCTGCAGCCCGACACCACGGTCCTCCTCACCGAAGCACTCCGGCCCCCGCCCGGGTACGAGGTGGACGTCGCCGTGACCACCACGTATTCGTTGAATCTCACCGCGATGCTGATCGCGCCGATGACCTTCGCCTTCGCGTCGATGGACGAAACGTCGGGCATCGACGACCGCGACCCCGCCCAGCTGCTCGATGCGATCCAGCGCTTCATGGGACGGACCACCGTGTTCTGTCAGGCAGCCGGCATCCACGTGCCCACCACGCACAGCCGCATCCACACCTTCCTCGAGGGCTCCCTCCACCAGGTGGAGCCCCCACGCGAGGGCGCCTTGTTCCATCCCAAGCTCTGGGCCATCCGGTACCGCCGAGCGGTGGACGGCGCACTGTTCCACCGCGTCGTCGTCGGCAGCCGCAACCTCACCCTCGACAGCTCGTGGGATACGGCCCTGATCCTCGATGAGGGGCCTGACGGCGCGATCGATGCCGCCCCCGCCGCTGAGGCCGTCGTCGCGGTGTCCGGGATGGTGCTGGACCCCATGAGCGAGGACCGGCGGGAGTCGATCCTCGACCTCGCCTCGACGCTGCGCACTGTGTGCCTCGAGGTGCCGGCGCCGTTCACGGGAGGTCGGCTGCTCGCCCTCGGGCTCGACGAGGATCGCGACCACTGGCCGTTCCCCGAGGACCCCCGGAAGATTCTCGCCATCAGTCCGTTCCTCTCACGGGGCACCCTCGACAGGCTCCGCGCCGGCGCGGAGGACGCCACCCTGCTCACCCGCGCGGACTCCGCCGATCTGCTCGGCGCCTCCGCGACAGCGGGCTGGGATGTCAACGTCCTCGACGCCGCCGTCGATTACGAGGAGACGGTCGAGGAGGGAGTGATGGAGGATGACACCGCCGACGAGCGGACTGTCGCACGCTCCGCCCTCGTCAAGCTCACGGGGCTGCACGCGAAGACGGTCGTCCTCGACCGCGCCGATGGCCGGTCGGAGGTGGTCACCGGCAGCGCGAACCTGACCCGCCAGGCATGGGACCTCAACGTCGAGTTCGATGCGATCCTCACCGGTCCCACCCGCAGCTGCGGGGTCGACGCGGTGCTCGGCGACGGTGCCAAGGACATGGGCCTCCGCACGATCATGGAGCCCTACACCCCGTCACAGGACGCGATCGACGACCCCTCCTTGCTCACCGGCTATGAGCTCGAGGAGTTTCACCGGAGCATCGCGAGATCCGAGCCGCGACCGCAGCTCGACATCACCCGCACCGGCGACGACGCCGTGGCCGCGCGCCTCACGCTCGCCCTTCCCGACGCTCCCGTCGGCGAGACCACGATCTGGCCCCTCACCGCGCCGGCCCTGCGCAGGCCGCTCGCCGACCGTTCCGAATGGACGCTCTCACTCGACGAGATCACCCCGTTCATCGCAGTCGAGACCACCGCAGGGAAGGACGCAGCCCGCGTCACCCGACGCTGCCTGCTCAAGGTGCTGCTCGTGGGCGATGTCGTCGACCGCGAACAGCGTGCTCTCGCCACCATGCTCAACAGCCGTGACCGCGTGCTGCGCTATCTCGCACTCCTCCTCGGCCTCGACGAGCCGGCGACCACCCACGCCCAGGAGACCGACGTCGAGACTCTCGAGACGATGATCGACGGCATCGCCGGGACGGCGACGCCACGCCAGCTTCCACCGATCGTGCTCTTCGAGCCTCTCGTGCGCGCGGCCGGCGCAGACATCGACCGCATCCTCTCGGTCCGCAAGCAGGTCGAGGCCGTCCTCAACCTGCCGAAAGCCGAGGAGCTTATCCCGCCGGAGTTCCTGCAGCTGTGGGACGTGGTCCTCAAGTTCTCCCTCAGCAGGAGGAGTGCATGAACAACGCGCAACCTGACGGTACGCAGAGCGGACACTTCGATCTCGACGGTGTGCTCGCCCGGCTCAAGCCTTTCCAGCTCGCCACCGTCGACCACGCCTTCCGTCGGCTCTGGACCGACGACGAACCCGTGAACCGATTCCTCGTCGCCGACGAGGTGGGACTCGGCAAGACCCTCATCGCAAAGGGAGTCGCCGCCCGCGCCGTCGATCACCTGCGGCGCACCCGGGAGGGTGCTGTGACGATCGTGTACATCTGCTCCAACAACCAGATCGCCAGCCAGAACCTCGAGCGGCTGCGAGAGCTCACCGGGGGACAGGCGCAGCAGAACGCCGACCGCATCACCATGCTCCCGCAGACGATGGGCCGGGGAACGGCCGGCGGGGTCAACCTCATCGCCTTCACCCCCGGCACCTCCTTGAAGCTCGGCTACGCGACCGGTCGCGTGGAGGAGCGGGTCCTGCTGCACTGGATGCTCAGCCACGTCCTCGACCGCCTCTGGTTGATGCAGGACGCCGTCATCGATTTCTTCCGCGACTCCGTCGGTTACGATCGGTTCGCGAACCGCCTGGACTGGGACTGGAGCCGGCCCACGATCGACGACGACCTCATCGCCGACTTCACGCAGCACATCACCACCGACCGCGGACCCTTCGGCGGGACGCTGCTCGAGGATCTCCTTGAGGAACTCGACCGCTGGCTGGACCGCGACACAGTCACCGACAACTTGCGACGTCGCCGCACGCAGATGATCGGCGAGCTGCGCATGACCATGGCCCATACGGCCGTGTCCCGTCTCGCCCCGGACCTCGTGATCCTCGACGAGTTCCAGCGCTTCAAGGACCTCTTCCCCGGTGCCCGCAGCGGCGGCGACGAGGACTACACGGACGCACAGCGCCTTGCCCAGAGGATCATCACCCATCCCGGTGCGAAGTCACTCGTCCTCTCCGCCACCCCCTACAAGATGTTCACCCTCCCCGACGAGCTCGACGAGGAGGACCACCACCAGGACTTCCACGACACCATCGCCTTCCTCGCAGGACCCGCTCGGGCCCGGCGCGTCGCAGAGCACCTCGCCGAGGTGCGGCGAGGCATGCTGCTGCGCACCGATGAGGGGAAGCACATCGCCGAGTGGGCGACGACGCAAGCGACCGCAGAGCTACAGCGCGTCATGTCCCGCACCGAACGGCTCGGTGCGACCGCCGTCACCGACGGCATGCTCCAGGAGATGGAGATGCCCTCCCTCGAGCTCCGTCCGCAGGACCTCGAGATCTGGACCGCGAACTACCGCATCGGCCGCCGGGCCCACGGCATGGACATGTTCGAGTTCTGGCGCTCGAGCCCCTACCCGGTGAACCTCATGGACCCCTCGGCGTATCAGTCCCAGCGTCGCGTCATGGATCTGGCCTCGGAACAGGACGAGGACCTCGCCGCGCTGCTGCACCTCCACCACCGGGGGCTCCTGGACTGGAACGACATCCTCGAGTTCCGCGAGATCGACCCCGGGAACCCTAAGCTCCGCGCGCTGATCGACGCGTCGATGGAGCGGGGCGTGTGGAAGCTGGCCTGGCTGCCGCCCGCACTGCCGTACACCACACCGGGAGGCCCGTTCGCCGCCGACGGCGCCCGCAGCTTCACCAAGCGACTCATCTTCTCCGCCTGGAGCGTGGTGCCCAAGGCGATCGCCGCGCTGTTCAGCTACGAGGTGGACCGTCGGCTGAGCGAGTTCACCCGCCAGAGCGACGGCTCTAGCACCCGGTACGACTCCACGCGACCCTCGCCGCTGCTCCGCTTCGCCGTGTCCGACGAGAAGCTGCTCAACCTGCCCCACCTCGCGCTGCTGTACCCCTCGGTCGCGCTCGCCCAGCTCGGAGACCCCGTCGCGGTCGCGCGGGAACGGGGCGAGGAGCTGCCGCTGGATCGGGAGCGCTTCCTCGGGCTCGTGGCAGAGAGGATTCAGGAGAAGCTCGACGGCCTCGACCTCCCCCGCGGCGAGAAGAAGGGACAGACTGCCGGTTGGTACGGGGTCGCTCCCTATCTGCTCGACCAGGCGCTGAACCTGAAGGATCTGAGCCCGCGCGGAGCCGTCGCTGACGAGACGGACGGCGAAGAATCGATATCGCGCTACGGCGACCACGTCGCCTTCGCCATGAAACCCGACTGGGACACGCTCGGAGCCCCACCGAAAGACCTCGCCCAGATGCTCGCAGTGATCGCGGTGGCAGGCCCGGGGGTCTGCGCGTTGCGTGCCCTGAGCAGGGCGACCGGGGGAGCGGAGTCGCTCGAGGACGACGGCGTGCGACGCGCCGCCCTCACGATCAGCGAAGGGCTCCGCACGCTCTTCAACCGGCCCGAGATCATGGCGGCGGTGCGAGCCTCCACCGGCGTGAGCTCAGAGGACGCCGACGGCTATTGGCAGCTCGTGCTCGGCTACTGCCTCGACGGCAACCTCCAGTCCACGCTCGACGAGTACGTGCACACGCTCGTCGACTCCCTCGGACTGCTCGGCGATGCACCGGCCGACCGCGCCGCGAAGCTCGCCGAGAAGATCCGCGCCACCGCCGGCATCCGCACCGCAGCGAACGAGATCCACGACCTGCGTGCGCGCGAAACGGAGATCGACGTCGACGTGCATCGCGTCCATTCGCACATCGCCGCCCGCTTCGGACGCACACAGAGCTCCGAACAGGCCGACAAGCGGGAGACCTCGGTGCGCGACAGCTTCAACTCGCCGTTCTGGCCCTTCATCCTCGCCAGCACCTCGGTGGGGCAGGAGGGCCTGGACTTCCACACCTACAGCCACGCCATCGTGCACTGGAACCTGCCCGGCAACCCCGTGGACCTGGAGCAGCGCGAAGGGCGCGTGCACCGGTACAAGGGCCACGCCATCCGCCGGAACGTCGCCCAGCGCCATGGGAGCGCAGCGCTTGCCGAGGGGCACGATGACCCGTGGGCGGCCATGTTCCATGCCGCAGAAGCAGCCGAGCCGGAGGGCAGCGACGGGATGAGCCCGTACTGGCTCTACGACGGGCCGACAAAGATCGAACGCTATGTGCCGGCCATGCCGCTCAGCCGGGAGTCGCGACAGTACCGTCGCTTGCAGCGCACGCTCGGGGCGTACCGCTCGGTGATGGGGCAGCCGCGGCAGGACGACCTGATCAAGCTGATGGGGGAGGACGTCGACTGGCCGCGGATCGACCTGCGGCCGCCGCGGGGAGAGCGCGAGGTCACGGAAGAGATGTAGGGGGCTCCGTTTTCAGGCTTCCGTCGACGGGTTCAGGGCGAACCACTCGCGCAGTGCTTCGACCAGGAGAACCCCGACCGTGTCCTTCTCTCCGCCTCGGGCATCGGCCTCGGCACCCAGATCATCGAGCATCGATTCAGCGGTGACGTTCTCGGACTCAGGCCGGAGGGGCGACTTCCCACGAGCATCCTCGAAGATCAGAAGCTCGACGTCATCGGTGCGCGGAGACTGGCCGTCGCCCGGCCAGAGCTCTGCGGCCCAGCCTTCCAGCACGTCGACGTAGCGTTTGTAGCTCTCCGTATCCCACCAGGAGAGGCTGAACGTCCCCGCGTCCGCGGCATTCCGCTGAAGCCAGCCGGTGACGACGCTGTCCATGACGGGAGTCGTCCGGTGCGAAGGCTTCTTGGTGAGGAAGTAGATGAACTTCGTCCCGAAGGCAGGGCCGAGGTATTTCAGGTACGAGCGGTCCGCGCGGCGCCGCGTGGAGATGTGGTCGAAGGCCGCGATTCCGCCATCTCTGAGCGCTGTCTCGGCGACCTCCGCCAGCTGCGCGATGACTTTCGTGTCCTGAACGGTTCCGCCGCAGGTGAGCACTCGCTCGGTGCGGTACGGACCGTAACCGACCATGCCGTATCCCCAGATCATCGACGCGATGAATGCCTTGACGACGGCTGCCTCGAGCGCTGTACCGTCTCCGGTACGAAGCTCGTCTGAGTTGGCAAGCTCGGACACTGCTCCTCGTCCGATGCGCGGTCGTTTTCCTTCCTGTCCCGGCTCGGACTTCGTGGCCAATTCCTTGATCAGCGCTTCGTAGTCGAAACTCAGTCGATCATCGGCCCCTTGAGAGAACCTCTTGAGCCAGGACTCCGGCTTCCATGCCATAGATTCCTGCACGGGACCAGTTTAGCGGTTCACAGTCTCGGCTCGATCGCGAAGTCGTTTCGGAATGGTCATGGCTCACAGTAGGCCGAAAGCGCCGTTCGTTGCGGCCCTTCTGGAAGAGTTCGGTGCCCACGTGTCAGCTCCCGGTGGCACGATGGGGAAAAGCACGGTGAGACCGAAGGAGCGAAATGGCGCAGTACGCCGCGGATGGGGTCCCCACGATCGATGGCTGCAGACCAGCCGTTCTCCGGCTCATGGCTGACGGCGAGCTGCGTCCCCTGAAGGACATTGTCGCGGGCGTCGCCGAAGTGATGGGACTCGGCGAGGACGTGGTGGCGCAGAAGGTGAGCTCGGGGCAAGGACGGCTCGAGAACAGAGTCGGCTGGGCGTGCTCGTCGATGAAACAAGCGGGGCTGCTGGATCGGCCCCGGTACGGGCGCTACCAGATCACCGACGACGGACGAACCGTCCACTCCCGCGGCCTGACCGAGTACTCCGAGCGAGATCAGCAGGAGTGGCCCACCTGGCGGAACTACCTGTCAGAGCTGGCTGAGCGGAAAGAGCGACAGAAGCTCGAGTCGGGTGAGCTTGAGAGCGGCGCGGGAGATGTTCGCGCCGGCGAGTTCGACGTGATGCACGCTGGCGATTCGGAGATGGATCCACTGTCAGCCGTATCCGACAAGGTGGACGAGCTGAACGACAATGTCGAGACGGAGCTCCGGGCCGCGTTGCAGAGCTCATCGCCCAAGTTCTTCGAGGAAGCCGTCCTGCAGCTGCTGTGGGCCATGGGATATGCGGGAGCCCAGGGCGAGAAGCAGCACCTCGGCAGGTCTCACGACGGTGGGATCGATGGAGTGATCCGACAGGACCCCCTCGGCCTGCAGAACGTCTACGTCCAGGCCAAGCGCTATGCCGATGACAACGCGATCGGTGGCCCGGACATCAACTCCTTCTACGGCGCGCTCGCTCGGCTGGGCGCGGATCGCGGCGTGTTCATCACGACCTCGAGATTCACTCTCGCTGCGAAGGACGCAGCACGCCAGTTCCAGGGACGCATCGTCCTCATCGACGGGATCCGCCTCACCGCACTGATGCTCAGGTACGGGGTCGGCGTCGAAGAGCGCCAGAAGTTCACCGTCTACAGCGTGAACCAGGACTTCTTCGATGAGTGACGTGCGCCGATACCAAGAATGACGGGCGCAATTCCAGAGTTGAAAGGGGCTTCGATGCCATCCCAGCGACGCTACGACCCACGGATCGCCACGATCCTTGCCATCTTTCTCGGCTTCCTCGGAGTCGACCGCTTCTACGCTGGTAATGCCGTGGCCGGAGTGATCAAACTTCTGACAGTCGGTGGCTTCGGCATCTGGTGGCTCATCGACATCGCCCTTTTCGGTGTCGAGGCGTTCCGCGCTATGGGCGGAACGTCGGCGGGCCGATCCCGCGTCCAGACAGGCGCTCACGGCGGAGAAGGGGTCACAGCGCAGCCCGCACAGCCGGATCGCGGTGGAGCTCCCGAACGCAGTCGGGCCCCGGCAGGGAGACGGGACGAGCCTGCACATGTACCCCCGGTCCCGCAAGGGGAAGGAGTTGCCCCGTGGAGCCGCTCGAGCACTCTCACGGAGGTCGTGGGGGAGTACTACCAGCCGGAGTCCTACGAGCGAATCTTCGACGGCTTGCCGAAGGACGGCACCTTCAGCAACTTCGATCAGATCGCTGCGCTCTATCCTGACCCCCATAATCCCCACAGCTCCGGAAACGCCGTTGCAGTATGGATCGACGGCCACCATGCGGGCTACCTCGCCAGCGGAAACTCGTCCAGGTACGCGCCAGTGCTGAAGTCGATGGCGGAGAGCGGGCGTTACCTGACGATGCGTGCTCGGGTCACCGGTCGATTCGACCGGCGGAAGAACCGTTGGGCCGCCGAGGTCGGTCTGGAGCTTCCCGAGCCCGATCAGCTTCTTCCCGCCAATGACGTGCCGTCGGGGGAGATCGTGCTGATCCCCGCGGGGCGGTCGATTCAAGTCACCGAGGAACGCCGGCACATGGATGTTCTCGGTGGCCTGACCGGAGAAGCGCCGGTCAACTACTCCGCCACCTTGCACGCGATCCATGAGGTACGGCCGCGGTCATCATTTGAGACCGTCGAGGTGCGGATCAACGGCGAAGCGGTGGGAATACTGTCCAAAGCTACGGCGGAGAAGGTGCTGCCCCTGGTGAAGCTCATCGAGCATCGTGGACTCGTAGCTGTGGCACGCGCGAAGGTGACGGGAAACGCGTTGAGCGCCGAAGTCACGCTCAACATGATTCGCAGCTCCGAGGCAGAAGCCGAGTGGCTCGCGCGCATCGAGGTACGGCCCCCGGTTCCGCGATCTGCGGACGGTCCGGGCTCGGACGACTGGGAGAACTAGCTGTTGCGGGGCGTGATGTTGTCGGCGCCTGTGCGGAGGCGAGAGGCCCGGGACGCATCTACCGTCCCGGGCACTTTGAGGGGTCAGTGGCGCTGGACCACTACCCGCACGTCCCACGAATCAAGTTCCAACTCGGCGCCTTCCGCCAGTGACGCACCGCTGAGAATGTCCGTCACCGCCCCGGGCAGCGTGAACACGCTCGGTTCCCACGACCAGTTGTGGACAACGTGGACCCGCTCACCAGCTCCGTTCGTCGAGGTCGAGACGGTCTGAGACTCCGTGTCCCGCGTCCAGGCCGGAGCCCCCGCTCCAATCGCCACAGCCCACTTCATGAGTGCTGCCGACGCTGCGGGATCAGGCACCGTTCCCACATAGGTGATCCGCCCGGCACCGGCCTCACGTGTGGTGATCGCGGGCCAGCGGCCATAGTGCGGATGCTCGTACCGGGCCAGCACCGTCGTACCCGCGTCGGTGGTCTGCAACCCGTCGGTCCACAACGTGCCCGTGGCGCCGGCCGGCAGTTCAAATCCCTTAACCGCTCCGTCGGACTCGAGCGGCAATGGCGCCCGCAGGTTGCTGAACTCGTCGTACCAGACCCCCGCCGCCTCGTCGAGCAGCGCAGGCTTCCGCTCGAGCCGCGCCCGGGCTTCCTGGTCCTCATAGCCGGTGCGGATCCCCACCACCAGGTGCCCGCCGGCGTTCGCGTACTCGCGCAGCCACGACAGGTCCTCGTCGGCCGCGATCGTGAACGCGGCCGCGACCAGCACTGGCCGCTTCGCCGCGAACTTCGCCGGCGCCTGTTCTCGCAGCTGCGCCATGTGCACAGCGTTCGCCTGCAGCCCGGCCTCGAACACCCCGCGGGAGAACGCCTCGTACACGGTCTGGTACGAGCGACGATCCGGGCCGCCGTCCTTCGCGAGGGCCGGGAACTCCGCGAGCGACCACTTGCTGGCGTTATCGAACAGCAGCGCCACGTCCGCATGAGGAGTGAGGCCGGTGACGGTAGAGCCCGCCGCCTTCAGCTCTTCCCCGATCTGGGCGAGCTCCCGGTACACGCGGCCCGGCTCCTGGCTGTGCGGGATGACCCCGCCCCAGTATGTCTCCGCGCCGGCGTGCAGGGTGTGCCAGTGCCAGTACTCGATCATCGCCGCACCGCGGGAGATGAGGGCCCAGGCGGCCTGGCGCCACTGCCCGTCGTAGGCGGGCTCGTTCATCCACGTGAAGCCGATCGCCTGGGCGTTCGTCTCGGTGACCAGGAACGGCGCCTGCTTCGTGCCGTACATGCGGTCGGCGTGCGTGATCAGCGACCACACCCCGGTGGTGGTCCAGAACTGGGCATCCTGGGTGGTGTTCGGCAGCTCGAATGAGTCCTGCATCCGGTAGTAGGGGTTTCCGGCGGTGACGTCGAGGTCCTTCGCGACTGCGTGCTCGTCGAGCGTCGGCCGGTCGTAGGAGATGCAGGTGGTGACGAACTGGTCCTCGCGGGAGTACTCGCGCACCACGTCGGCCTGCCAGCTGATGAACCCCGTGGTGATGTCCGCCTGGAAGCGGCGCCAGGCGAGCGTGTACTGCGGCTGGGCATTGGCGTCGGGGCGCCAGAGGTCCGCCCAGTCGCTGAGTCGGTGCGACCAATAGGTGAGGCCCCATTCGCGGTTGAGGTCCTCGACGCTTCCGTAGGTACGGCGCAGGAGATCCACGAACTTCTGGAACACCTGATCGTTCGCGAAGATCTCGTTGCCGGGCTCGTTGTCCACCTGGTAGCCGATCACCGCAGGGTGATCCGCGTAGCGGGCGATGATCCTGCGGATCAGGCGTTCGGCGTGGAACAGGAACGCAGGGTGGGCGTAGTTGATCTCCTGCCGCACGCCCCAGCCCATGCGCTGACCCGTCGTGCGCTCCACGTTGATCTCGGGCACCTGCCGGGCCAGCCACATCGGGGCCGCGTAGGTGGGAGTGCCCAGGATGACCGCGATGCCGTTCTCGTGAGCTGCATCGAGCACCGGCGCGAGCCATTCAAGATCGAAGAAGCCGTCCTCCGGCTCCCACGTGGACCACACGGATTCGCCCACGCGGATCACGGTGAACCCGGCCTCGCGCATCTGGCGCATGTCGGTCTCGAGTCGAGGGGTGGGCTGGTACTCGTGGTAGTACGCGGCGCCGAAGAGCACGTGGTCGGGGAGGGTATTGCGGGGCTGTGGGCTGGACATGGGGTCCTTTCGGAGCCGGTGTGCGGAGTCATCGGTAGTGGGGCGAGACGGGCTCGCATCCCGTTGAGGGTCGGAGGGAGGTCGGGTCATCCCTTCACCGCCCCGGCCACGAGCCCCTCGAGCAGCTGCTTCCGCAGCAGGATGAACACGAGGATCGTGGGGATCGAGGCGAGGACCGCGCCGGCGAGGACGAGGTCGTAGCTTCGGTTCTCGGAGGCGTAGAGGATGTTCAGACCCAGCGGCAACGTGTACTGCTGGGAGTTGGAGATGATCACCAACGGCCACATGAAGCTGTTGTAGCTCTGCAGGAAGCTCCATACCGCGAGCGCTCCCAGGGAGGGGCGCAGCAGCGGCAGCACCACCCGACGGAAGGTGCCGAACTCGCTGGAACCGTCGATGCGGGCGGATTCCAGGAGCTCATCCGGGATGGCCTGCACGATGAACTGCTGCATCATGAAGATGCCGAAGGCCGGAGCCACCCACGGCACGATCAGCGCGAACCACGGGTTCGCCAGGCCGCTCTTCACCACGAGGATGAACAACGGGATCAGGATCACCGCGAAAGGGACCGAGAGCGAGCTGAACATGATGGCGAAAAGGATCCGCTTGCCCCGGAAGCGGAACTTCGCGAAACCGTAGCCGGCCATCGCACACACGAACACGGAGACCACGGTGGCGATGCCCGAGGTGCCGATGCTGATCCCGAACCAGGACCAGAACGGCTGCGTGGTGAGGAGGTTCTGATAGTTCTCCAACGTGGCTGGGTTGGGGATCAGACTGGGCGGCGTGGCGAAGATGTCCCCACGCTGCTTGAACGATCCGCTGAGCGCCCACACCATCGGCAGGATGAACACGACGAGCAGGGCGATCAGGGTGAGGTAGAGCAGGCCCCGTCGCATGCGTGCAGGCGCGGCACCCTGGCGCCGCGGACCGCCCGCTGGAGTCGCCGATGATGTGGCTGTGGTGCGAGTACTGGTGCTGGTGCTCATGAGTCCCTCCCGATGCCGAGGAGCCGGTTCAGGCCCTGGCTGACTGCGAAGACGATGACGAACAGGACCACGCCCGCGGCGGCGGCGTAGCCGAACTGCTGGCGCTCGAAGGCGGCGCGGTAGATGAACATCGCGACCGAGATGGTCGCCTCGCCGGGGCCGCCCTTGGTGAGCAGGTACGGCTCGTCGAACAGCTGCGCGGCACCGATGAACGACGTGACGATGACGAAGGCGGAGATCGGTTTGATGCCGGGGATCGTCACCGCGAAGAAGGTGCGGATCCGTCCGGCGCCATCCAGGGCGGCCGCCTCGTACTGCTCCGAGGGGACGTTCTGGAGCGCGGCGAGGAAGAAGATCGTCAGATACCCGACGGTCCGCCACAGCAGCACGAAGCCGATCGC
The DNA here is from genome assembly GCF_052095815.1 of Brachybacterium sp. NCBI lineage: Bacteria > Bacillati > Actinomycetota > Actinomycetes > Micrococcales > Dermabacteraceae > Brachybacterium > Brachybacterium sp. The sequence continues at coordinate 21,153 of NZ_JBQDLF010000007.1, forward strand.
GCCCTTGGCGATCGTCGGATCCCCGAGCCAGTCCACGTGCGGCAGGCCGAAGACTGCATTCAGCGTGGAGTTCAGCAGACCGTAGTCGCGATCGAAGATCAGGCTGTAGATCAGCGCGATGACGATCGGGGACAGGACCATCGGCACGAAGAACGCCACCCGGAACAGATCCCGGAACTTCAGCCCCTTCGTGTTCAGCGCCTGCGCGATCAGCAGTGCACAGGGCACGACCACCAGGACGGCGATCAGCGTGTAGATGAGCGAGTTGGTGAGTGCGGTCGCGAAGCTCGAGTCGGTCGCGAGGTTCACGTAATTGCGGGCGCCGACGAACTGAGGGGTTCCCAGGCCGACCCATTCGGTGAGGCTGAGGTAGATCGCCGCACCGATCGGGATGATCATGAAGAACACGTACAGGATGTAGAACGGGGCGATGAATGCGTAAGGAGCGGCGCCGCCTCGCAGAGATTGCCGGCGACGGCCTGCGGGCCGTGCCGATCCGCGAGCGGAGCCCGGCCGTTGGGGAGTCCGGAGCAGGGCCGAGACCGTGCCGGAGATGGTCGAGGAGTCAGAAGTCGTCATGGCGTCAGCCCTTCGCTTGGCCGAGGAAGTCGTCGGTGGCGTCGGCGAGCGCCTGGGCGGGGCTCACGTCACCCTTGAAGGCACGCAGCACGTGCCCGGACAGCACCGTGTTCATGATCGAGGTGTCGGCGCTCTGGTGGACCTCGGGAACGTCATCGATGACGTCGCGGAAGATCTCGAAGAGCTTCTGTCCGCCGAAGTACTCGTTCTCCAGCGAGAGCAGTTCCGGATCGTCGTAGACCGAGCGGAGCGTGGGGAGGTATCCCATGTCCTTGTACCGCTTCACCTGCTGGGCGGGATCGAGGTAGGTGCTCACCACGAGGTTCCGTGCGGCCGCTGAGGAGGGCTTGTCTCGCAGCGCTGCGAACCCCGTGCCGCCGCCGACGCCGGTCCGGTGCCCGCCGCCCTCGAAGACGGGCACGGCGGCGACCCTCCACTGGCCCGATTGCTCGGGCACGTTGGGTTGGATGCCGTAACTGGAGTACCAGGACGGCATGTTGACCGCGAGGATCTTCCCGGCCTTCAACCCGCTCTGGATGCTGGGGCCGTACATGTCCGCGACGGTGGCGAGGAAGCCGCTCTGCACGCCGTCCACGAGGAACGCGAGGGTCTCCTCCGCCTCCGGGGTCTGCAGCGTGGGATTGCCGTCGGCGTCGAAGAGGTCTCCTCCGCGCTGCAGCAGATGGATGTGGAAGCACTGGACAGTTCCGCCGGGGTCGTTCACGGCGATGGCGCCGAGGGAGAGCTCATCGGTCTCGGCCAGCTTGCGGCCTACGTCCGCGAAGTTCTCCCAGGTGCCGAACTCCGGGTCGATGCCGAGCCGAGCGAACTCATCCGTGCGGTGATAGAGCACGGTGACCGGGGTGTCGGAATCGAGAGCGTAGAGCGCGCCGTCCTTGCTGAACGGCGTGAGTCGGGCTGCGATCAGGTCGTCCTTGAACGGCTCGACATCTGGAGTCAGGTCGGCGAGGAGCTCGGAGGCGATGTCCCCTCGCAGCATGCGGGCGAAGGCGCCGATCTCGAGGCCCGCGACGTCCGGGGTGCCGGTGCCGGCGACCGCCTGGGCGATGAGCTTGGTGACGAGATCCGACGCGCCGCTCTTGGTGATGGTGACGTCATAGGTGAAGTCCGAGTTCTCCTCGGCCAGCGGGATCGCCTCGGTGAAGAACTTGATGTATCCGTCGTCGTGGGTCCAGAGAGAAAGAGGAACCTCGCCGGAATCGATCGGCGCGCCGGAGCTGCTGCTTCCGCAGGCGCTGAGCGCCCCGGTGAGGCCGATGCCTGCGGTAAGGGCTGCGCCGGAGCGCAGCAGATCGCGGCGGCGCACACCGGACGTCGGCGGGGAAGCGGACGGGATAGGCAGGGCCCGCCGAGATGGACGGATCCTGTTTCTGGAATGGGACATGTGATGCACTCCTGACTGCGCTGTCATATGGGGGTACAGATAGCCGCCCGGGGGTGGTGGCGGGTGTCGTGCTCCGGCGCCGACTCCGAGGGTGGGAAGTGGCGACGAACTGGGGCTACCAGGGGTTGGTCGTCCCGGAGCGGGGTGGAGGGGCCGTCGTCGATCGGTTCACGAACGAGAGCGGCACCAGATGGCGGACGTTCTCCGGCACGGTGCCGTCGATCGTCTGGATGAGCGCGTTCATGCCGCGAAGCGCGGCGAGGGAGAATTCCTGCCGCAGAGTCGTGAGCGGCGTAGGCTGGAACTCGGCGACGTCGATGTCGTCGAAGCCGACCATGCTGATGTCTCCCGGAACCGTGAGGCCCTGGCCGGCGATGGCGGAGATGGCACCGATCGCCATCTGGTCATTGGCGACGAAGACAGCGGTGGGGAGGATGTCTCCCTTCAGCAGCTGCGTCATCGCCTCGAAGCCGCTGCGGGGAGTCCAGTCCCCGGCGACGGCTTCGTGGAACTTCGCACCCTGCTCACGGAGAGCGGACGCCCACCCCTGCTCGCGCAACTGGCTCGATACCCACGCCTCGGGGCCCGCGATGTGGTGCACGGTCTGGTGGCCGAGGGCCAGCAGGTGCTCGGTGGCGAGGTGCCCGCCCGACTCCTCATCCGCGCCGACCACGAGTTCATCCTCGCGGTCCGTGAGACCGCGTGCGCCGAGGGTCAGCACCGCGACGTCGGCGCGGATCTGCAGGGGAGGGCCCTCGAGCTGCTTCGGCTCGGAGAGCACGATCCCTTCGGCACCCTCGTTCAGCAACGTGTCCACGGCGGACTGGATCTCGTCCCGATCGGTGGAGTCAGTGCGGTGGACGCTGAGCGAGTAGCCATCTGCCCGTGCCACCGACTCGAGCGCAGCAAGCGCGGACGTCGGCCCGTGGAACGCCGTCCCCAGTGCGACGACACCGATCCGCCGGGTACGGCGGGTAACGAGCGAACGTGCTGCCGCGTTCGGCCGGAAGTCGAGTTCCTTGATGGCGCTCTGCACCCGCAGGCGCACTTCCTCACGGACGTACGGCTCGCCGTTCACTACTCGAGAGACCGTTTTCTGGGAGACCTGGGCGTGCGCCGCGACGTCCGTCATCGAGACGGCGCGGCGTGCAGAACGGGTCGAGGGACTGCGTGGCACGGGCACCTCCCTTGGTGGGCGTCGACGCTGTTGAGATGGGAGCGTAGGCCGAGTGTGACTGCGTAGTCAATAGTTGGGGCCGGTGCTTGGTGCGGGGTCCAGGCGCGGGCGGCGGCACGGAGTGCGTCGCCCGGGCCGGCACCGATCTCGTCGGCCACCCGGGCCGCGTCGGCGGCGGCCCGGGCGCCGGAGCGCAGCAAGACCAGCACCGCATCGTCCGCGGTGTCGGCGCGCTCGCCGGCCTCGCCGATCGCCTCGTAGGCGGAGCGGATGCATCCGGCGTCGAGCTGTCGAGGCGCGGGGGAGTCGGTGGAGCGGGCGATGTCGGCGGCGACTGCGTCGTGGTCCTGGGCGTCAGGGCCGATGCCGCGAATGATCTGCTCGGCGCGGTCACGGGCATTGAGGGGATTCCTGCTCATGCGGTTCCTCCTGGGATGGTGCGCGATCGTGCGGGGCGTTTCCGGGTGGGGGTTCCTCGCAGTGGTCGGCGCGGTGCGGGTGCGGTGCGGGTGCGGCAGATCCAGTGGACAGGATGTTCCCGGAACACGGTCAAGGGCCTGGCCCGCGAGCCCGGAGCCGGCGGCGCGAGCTGCACGTCTAGCAAATGTGTGTAACTTGACGATGTCTTTGTTGTGGGACGACCAGACGGAGAAGACGGCACGATCAAGAACGTCACCATCATGAGGTTTTCACGCAGCTGATGCGGCAACCGCGGCTCGTAATGTGCGCGTGGGAGACCACCCCGCACGCGAACGTGATCGTGCGCTGCGGGGTGCCGTTCCAGAAGGTCAGTCCGCCACCGCCCACACCGCCTCCGGCACGAGCCCCACCTCGACCACGGTTCCCGTCGGCCAGGGCTCGTCGGTCGGGCCCAGCGGCTTGCGGACCACCAGCGTGCCCGCGTCGGTCTCGACGTCGTGATCGACGTGGTCACCACCGAAGGTCGTCGAGAGCACGCGGCCCAGCCGGGGGTCGACCTCCCGTCGCTCGGCAACCGGGTTGATCGTGAAGGCATGGGGATGCCCGAGCACGATGCAGGTGTCGCCGACTCTGCTCAGCCCAGGGGCCGCCGGGACGTCCCACTGGGTGCCCAGCACGCTCACACGCACCCGGTGCGCGCCCGGTCTGTCGTCAAGGTCGTCGTCCACGGCCTCGACCTGAGTGGACAGGAAGTTGGGCACGCCCACTCGGGTCGCGACCCAGGCGCTCACCGGGTGGGAGTAGACCTCCCGCGGCGTGTCCACCTGGACGATCGTCCCCTTGCGCATGACCGCGATGCGGTCGGCGACGGCGAGGGCGTCGGCCCAATCGTGCGTCACGAAAAGGGAGGCGCTGCCCATCCGTCGGTGGATCCGAGAGATCTCGCGCAGCAGCCCCGCGCGAGCGGCCGGGTCCACGTGCGCGAGCGGCTCGTCGAACAGCATCACCTCGGGCCGGCGCACCAGAGCCCGGGCCAGGGCGACCCGCTGGCGCTGCCCAGCGGAGAGCTGGTGCGGGAAGCGATCGGCGAGGGTGCGCAGGTCCAAGGAGGTCAGCGCCACGTCGAGCTCGTCGGCGGCTCTCGCGTCGCCGCGCCCTCGCTCCAGGGCGAACGCAATGTTCTGCGTGACCGTGAGCTGGGGAAACAGGACCGGTGTCTCGAACAGCATGGTCGCTGGTCGGCGCTCCACGGGCACCCGCTCCATGTCCCGACCGCCGATGCGGACCGTGCCCGCAGGAAGCGGCTCCAGGCCGGCGACGCGCCGCAGCAGCGTCGTCTTGCCCGATCCCGACGGTCCGATCAGGGCGACCATCTCCCCGGGACGGACCCACAGGTCGGTCCCGGCCACCCCCTCGAGCGACAACCCGGCGCGTTCTGTCATGGCGCATTCACCCGCCCAGCGAGGGCTGCGGTGGGCACCGCGGCGACCAGCGCGATCGCGGCCCCGGCGAGCACGGCGATGAATCCGGTCAGGGCGAAGGTCTGCTCGAGGGCGGCACGGTCCAGCAGATCCAGGGCGAAGGACGCCACCATCGGGGCGTCAGGAGTGGAAACGAACACGACAGGGGCCACAGAGACGATGTTGCGGGCCACCACCGCTGCAGCTGTGGCGGCCACCAGGGCGCCGGCCTGCGGCAGCACCAGATGGGCGGCGATGCGCCGGCGACCCGCGCCGAGCACCCGTGCGGTCTCATGCACGGCGAGCGGGACCTGGCGCTGCCCGGCGCGGGCGGCGAGGTGCACCATCGGTACGGCAGGGGCCACGAACACGGCCAGCAGCGCCACCGAACCGGAGGCGAGGGACGCGCCTCCCACCAGCGCCGGCAGCTCGCCCAGCGGCGTGCGGGAGGCCAGCCCATAGGCCAGGAAGAAGGCGATGCCCAAAGTGGTGCCGGGCATCAGCAGCAGCGCCGTCTGCAGGAAATCCGCGCCCCGGGCGAGGCGCCTGCCGCCGAGGCTCGAGGCCCAGGCCGTCGCCAGCCCCACCGGGACCGCGATGAGCAGCGCCACCAGCGCGTACCGCACCGTCGTGGCGATCACCGCGAGCATCGTCGGCGTCAGCAGCGATCCGCTGGAGCCGAGCATCGTCAGCACGGCGGCGAGCACCAGCGTCAGCACCACCGCGAGCACGATGACGCTCAGCATCCGGGAGGCGTGCACCAGGAGCGAGCGGGGCAGCACCAGCGTCGGGCTCGCCCCCCGGCCCAGCCACCGCTCGACCAGCTCTCCCTCGTCGTGGCGTCGCCACAGGACCAGCAGCACCGGCAGCATCGGCAGGGCCAGCAGGAGGGCGATGAGGGCGGCAGTGCCCTGACCGCCCCAGGCGATCACCTCGATGTAGGCGGTGTGCGCGAGGGTCGGCACCCGGCCGCGCAGCACCGCAGGGATCGAGGGATCGGACAAGGCGGTGACGAACAGCAGCGCGGCGGCGACCGCCAGCGGCGCGCGCAACGGCGGCAGCAGCACCAGGCGGATCACCTCGGAGGCGCGCGCCCCATTGACGCGCGCCATCTCGACCAGCCGCGGGTCGACCTCACGCCACGCCATCCGGATCGTCAGATACGGGATGGGGAGGTGCGCGATGACCATCGCGATGGTCATGCCAGCAGTTCCATAGACGTCGGGCAGCACCGCCGTCAGCAGTCCGCCCCGCCCGCCGGCGGCGACCACTGCGGCGGCGACGGTATACGGAGGAACCAGCAGCAGAGCGCCGATGACGGTGTCCAACAAGCGCCTCCATCGTCGAGGAAGGGTGCGGGCGGTCAGCGCCAATGCGAAGGCCAGCACGGCGCCGATCACCGTCACCGTGAGAGCGATCCCGAGAGAGATCGCCACCGTGCGCCCGAGCCCCGGAACACCCTCACCCAGCGCGGAGACCGCCTGGCCGAGCATCCGCAGCAGCGGCCATGCGACGACCAACGCCGCCCCCGCTCCGGTGACGAGCAGGACGGCCACTGCGGCAGCCCGGGATCGGTAGCCGGTCACCGCTCGACCTCCTCGGTGAACCAGGCGAGCAGGCCCTCGCGGCGAGCAGCCCGTTCGGCGAGCGAGGAGCCGATCACCGGGTAGCGGCCGTCTGCGAGGACCTCGGCGAGGTTGTCGGGCAGGTTCGAGCGGGTCGGGATCTGGTTGATGCCACTGGCGGCTCCGGACTGCTGGCCGTCGGCCGAGAGCGCGAAGTCGATGTACTCGCGAGCGAGCTCGGGATGCGGGGCATCAGCCAGCACAGCGACGGCGCCGACCTCGTAGCCGGTGCCATCGCCGGGCATGACCACCTCCACCGCGCTGCCCTCGGCGCGGGCTGCTTCGCAGTAGGGCGCGAAGGTGATGGCCACAGCGGTCTCCCCGCGTGCCACCACCTGGGCGGGGGCAGTGCCGGAGCGGGTGAACTGCAGGACCTGCCCGTACAGGGCCTCTAGATAGTCACGGCCGGCGTCCTCGCCGAGCCGGTCGATCTGCAGCGCCATCGCCGTATAGGCGGTGCCGGAGGTCCGCGGTGACGCGGTGCTGATCTGCCCGTGCAGGGCCGGGTCCAGCAGATCGTCCCAGGTGCGAGGGGCCTCGGCGCCGAGGGCCTCGAGTGCCTGCGGGGCGACGCAGAAGGCCAGCATCGAGGAGTACACGCCGCTCCAGCGATCCTCGGGATCACGGAACGTCGCGGGGATGCCTTCCGCCTCGGGCGAGCGGTACTGCGCGAGCAGGCCTTCGCCTGCGGCTTCGACGTACATCTCGGATCCGCCCCCGTGCCAGACGTCGAACTCCGGCAGGTCCTCACCGTGGCGGATCCGCTCGAGTGCCTCTGAGGTGGGCAGGCGCACCGTGGTCACCGCATGCCCGGTGCGCACCGTGAAATCCTCCGCCCAGGCACGGCAGACCTCGGCGTCGTTGGAGCAGAGGACGGCGAGAGTGCTGTTCCCGGTCCCGCCGCTACCCGCCGCGCACCCCGTGAGGGCCAGCAGTGCGAGCACCACCAGCGAGCACAGGGTGCGCGGCGAGGGACGGGAACGAGACATGATCCCTTGAGGGTAGGACAGGGGTCAGTCGTGGGACGGGGACTCGGCCGCAGCCGATTCCGCGGCGAGCCGCCTGTCCTCACGCGCCTGCATCAGCACCTTCTCGTCCTTGCCGATCACCCACATGATCCCCACGACGAGCAGGGCGCACCCGGTCAGCACCGCGAACGCGAAGTCCCAGCCGAAGGCGTGGACCATCAGGCCCACACCGGAGGAGGCGAGCGTCGCGCCCAACAGGTAGCCGAACAGGCCGGTGAAGCCCGCTGCGGTCCCGGCGACCTGGCGCGGGGAGAGATCGATGGCCTGCAGCCCGATCAGCATCACCGGGCCGTAGATGAGCCCGCCGATGACGGCGACCAGGGCGATCGAGATCCACAGCGGAGCGGTGACCGGGACCTGCCAGTAGGCGACCAGAGCCACAGCCGTCAGGAACATGAACAGCATGCCGGTGCCGGCGCGGTAGCCGCGGAAGACCTTGTCCGAGACCCAGCCGCACAGGAGGGTGCCGATGATGCCGGCGAGCTCGAACGTCACGAAGCCGGTGATGCCGTCCTCGATCTCGGCGCCGCGCACATCGGCCATGTAGACGGTGATCCAGTTCAGGACGCCGTAGCGCAGGGCGTAGACGAACACGTTGGCGACGGCCAGCAGGACGATCACGCGGTTGGTGAGCACGTGCTTGCGCACGAACTGCCACATGGACAGGTGCTCATCGGCCTCGTCGATCTCGACCTTCGCCGGATCGTTGCGATGCTCCTCGATGGGCGGCAGGCCCTCGGATTCGGGGGTATCGCGGATCAGGAAGAATGCTCCCACCGCAACGAACAGTGCGATCACCGCGGGGAACCAGAAGGCGGCGCGCCAGTCGTCGGCCGTCCAGGCCAGAGCCGCAGCCGCAGCCACACCGAGGCCGGCTGCGCCCACGTTGTGCGCGGTGTTCCAGATGGAGGTCTTCCAGCCGCGCTCGTTGGTCGAGAACCAGTGGACCAGGATGCGACCCGAAGCCGGCCAGCCCATGCCCTGGAACCAGCCGTTGATGAACATGACGGTCGCGAACGCCGCGATGGAGCCGGAGACCCAAGGGACGAACGCCACGGTCAGGTTCGTCAGTGCGGACAGGGCGAGGCCGATAGGCAGGAAGTAGCGGGCGTTGGAGCGGTCCGAGACCGTCGCCATGAAGAACTTCGAGAGCCCGTAGGCGAACAGGACGGCGTTGGCGATCAGGCCGATTCCCAGCGTGCTCAGCCCTTGGTCCTCCATCAGGAGTGGGGCCACCAGGGAGACGTTGTTCCGGATCAGGTAGAACCCGGCGTAGCCGAGGAAGATGCCGAGGAAGACGTTGACGCGTCGGCGGGGGTAGGCCCGCTTCACCTCGTCCTCATCCAGTCGGGGCTTTGGCGGTGGGGCAGAGAGGAACCCGCTGCGCTTCGTCGGGGCAGACATCGTTCTCCTTCGTCATTGGGGGAGGGGTCGAACGGCAGAGGCGGCCCGGGGTCCGCCCGTGACCGGTGCGCTGTGGCAGCGCGCGTCCGTCCCCCATAGCCTGCCGAGGCGGCGGTAACCGTGGGGTGGCGCTCGGTGACGCTTGGTGACGAAGTCAGCGAGGACGGCTGGAGGGCAGCACCCGCACCCGGTATCCCTGGCCGCGAACCGCCTCGATGAGGTCGGCGGGGGCGCCCTGGGCGCGCATCTGCTGGCGCAGCCGGTAGATCATCGACTTCACCATGTCGCGCCCGCCCTCGGTGCGGCTTGTGCCCCACACCTCCTGGAGCAGCGTGCGCAGAGGTACGGCACGCCCAGCGTCCTGGACGAGACGGCCGAGCAGCCGCAGCTCTGTCTCCGGCAGCTCGAGCTCGATGCCGTCCCACGTCGCGCTGCCACCGGCGCGGTCCACGCGCAGAGGGCCGCACCGCAGGACCTGGCCGGCCGGACCAGCTGGGCCAGCGACGCTCGACGCGCCGGCGCCCGTTGCTCCGGTGACGCGCCGCAGAATGGCCTGGGCGCGCAGCGCGAGCTCGCGGGGGCTGAAGGGCTTGGTGAGGTAGTCATCGGCCCCGGCGGTGAGCCCGGCGACGCGGTCGTCGACCTCGCCGAGCGCGGTGAGCAGGATGACGGGGACATCGGAGGTTTCCCGCAGCGACCGGCACAATTCGATGCCGCTCTCCCCGGGGAGCATCACGTCGAGCACGACCAGCTCGATCGGCTCGGTGTCCAGGAGCTTGCGGGCCGAGCGGGCGTCTGCGGCGATGAGGGTTCGCAGCCCCTGGGTCTCCAGCGCGAAGGAGATGATCGCGGTCATCTGCTCCTCGTCGTCCACGACGAGCACCAACGGAGCCTGCGAGGCGGAGGCAGCCTGCGTGGCGGAGGCAGCCTGCTTGGCGGAGCCCATCGTGGGTTCAGACATGGGTGTCCTCCTGTGAGGGCCAGGGCAGCACCACGAGGATGCGGGTGCCGCGGCGCACCAGCGAATCGATGACGACCCGGCCGCCATGGGCGCCCACGATCTGCCGGATCACGCCCATACCCAGCCCGGTGCCCTGGGCGTGCCCGCTGACGTGGGGTGAGAACAGCTGTTCACGCTGCTGCGGATCCATGCCTTCGCCGTCGTCGGCCACCGTGACGGTGGCGCCCTCTGTGGTCGCGTCCACTCGGACGGTGACCTCGGCGTCGGGGCCGGCGTGGCGGACAGCATTGTTGATCAGGTTCCACAGCACCTGGCGGATCATCGCACGGTCCACGTCGAGCACGAGAGGCTCCCCGCGACTATCGAGATGAAGAGTGGCGTTCCTGATCCGCCGAAGCTCCAGCACGGTCTCCCGCACTAGGGCCCGGATGTCGACCGCAGCACGGTCCAGCGTCGGTGCCCCGGTCTCCAGACGCGCCTCCAGCAGGAAATCCTCCGCCATGCTGACCACGAGCGACGTGTTGTCCACGATCGTCTCGACGAAGTAGCGCTGCGTGGAGTTCAACGGACCCGGAGTCTCCTCGGCGAGCAGATCGGCCGCGCCCTTGACCAGAGTGAGCGGGGTGCGGATCTCGTGGGAGAGCACGCGGGCCGAGTGCTTCTCGGCGCGGCCCGGCCCTGTTTCGTCGTTGGCGGTGGGGCTGGTGCGGCTGCGCGGACGACGGCGCTGTCGCAGGATGACCGCGCCGACGCCGCCGAGGGCCCCCAGCAGAAGGGTGGCCAGCAGCAGGGCGGCGAGCTGCCACCCAGCGAGCTGCAGTATCTGGCCGGTCATGTGGCCAGGGTATTCGGTGCCGCCCGTGGTGCGTCTAGCGCGGATGCCAAGATCAGCAGCTGTGCGCTCGACGGGCCGGCCTACGCGCACGAGAACGATGTCGCCTGCACTGAACTCCGGGGGTAGAGACGAGGCCCGGACGTATCTGGCCGAGGACGGGCGGGGGAGTTGGCATGACGTCTCGGGCCAGATGCGCTGCTACTCAGGCGACGATGACCGTCACGCCCAACTCTTCCAAAGCCTTGACCTGCGAGTCCGCGACTCTATCGCTCACCACGACATGCGTGAATTCGTTGACCTCGCAGAGGCGATAGAGCGCGGTCTGGCCTACCTTAGTGTGGTCGATTAGAAGCACGCGCCGCTCAGCCGAAGCGATCATCGCCCGCTTGACGGCGACCACACGCTGGTCTTGGTGGTAAAGCATGTTGCCGTTCAAGGACGACGTTGAGGCAAAGAGAACGTCAGCGCGGAGGCCCTTCAGGTTTTCCTCGCAGATGATGCCGAAGAATGCGGCATATTGCGCTACGAACTCTCCACCAAGGCTGATCACGTTCATCTTCGGCATCGCGCAGAGCTGCTTCAACGCAGGAAGGAAGTTGCTGATCACCGTCATCGGAGGGGGCCCGAGATGCGGGATGACCTCTAGCGCGGTCGTGGAGTCATCGATGATCACCACGTCGCCGACGCCGGACAGCTCCGCAGCAGCCTTCGCGATCTTCCGTTTCTCATCCATCGCTGCCATCTTGCGGTAGTGCAGGTCGCTCTCGAACTTGGTCGAACGGTGGGCGGAAGCGCCCCCGCGCACCTTGCGCAGCGCACCGGATTCCTGGAGCGCATCCAGGTCCCGGTGCACGGTCATCCTGCTGACACCGAGAGCCTGGACTAAATCGTCGACGTTGACGAAGCCTTGGCTGGTTACCGCGTCTTTGATGTACTCGAGGCGTGCCGCTTTGGATAGGGGCGCGGACGCCCCGAGATCATCGTCTGCACCGTTCAGCGGTGAATCTTGCGGCATATGAACGTCCTGATCACTCGGGCCCAGCAGGGGGGAAAAGGTCCAGCCATTCAGCCCGCCAGCCGCGGCTGGGTGGTGCGGAACGTTTCGACCTGCTCGAGGTCCACGATACCGGCGTCCGAGCCCAGCCCAGTCGCGACCAAGCTCCCGCAGGCCAGGCCGCGTTCCGCTGCTTGGATAGGGTCGAATCCCGAGAGCAAACCTGATATGAAACCGGAGGTGAAGGCGTCCCCACAGCCCGTGGTATCGACAACGTCGATCACATACGCGGGAAGGACCGTCTCGGCCTCTCCATTGGGCGCGACGCTCACACCCTCCTCACCCATCGTGAGCACTGTGCATCCGGCGCCAGCTTCGTGCATCCACCGGATGATCTGTTCCCTGTCCTCCGTGCCGGCGAGCCATCCGGCTTCCTCGATGTTGGGCATGAGGTAGTCCACGTAGGGGAGGCAGGGAGCCACCAGTTCCTGGGCGTCGGGCCTAGGGCTCATCAGGAAGTCCATCGTGGTGGTCACCCCGAGTTCCTTCACGCGACGGAGCACTCGTGCGCTTGGTTCACCGTCCAGAGCGGGGAGCACGAAAGTGCCGCCAAGATGGAATACATCCGCCTGCGCAACGATGTCCCAGGGGACATCGTCCTCGGTCAGGGCCGCGTTCGCCCCGATCACGTGCAACGCGGGCCGAGAGCCGTCGTCGCGAATGAGGAGCTGGCTCGAGGAGCTCTGGAGATCCGGGTCTTCGATCAGATGACTGGTATCCACTCCGTAACTGTCCATCGTGGTGCGGATGAAGTCGCCGATGGTGTCGCGACCGATGCGCCCGACGGTGGCGACTTCGACGCCCAGCTTGGCGAGGTTGACCGATGGTGCCGCTGCGGTCCCTGCCACGGTGAACTTGATCTTTTCGAGGAAGGCGAGCTGCTGGCCGGGAGGCACCGCGGTGAAGGGCCAACCGAGGGCGTCGGCGATATGGGCTCCGAAGGAGACGACCTGCGGCATCTGCGAGTTCCTTTCGTACGGTCCTGCGGCGTTGCACGGACCAGAGCTGTTCACCGCGCCTCGTAGAAACGCACGGTGCCGACTGCGGTGTCGGTGACGAGCGACAACTCTGTTACAGATTGGACCCAAGTGCAACACTCGTCTCAATGTTGTAACAGTTGTCCGTCGGGGGGTGGCGAGGCTCTACCGCCGGGGGCACTAAAGCGCCAGGTCCGAGGCGCATTGAGCGCCTGGTGGTGAGTGGTTCTCGTAGCCAGCTCCTGTGGCAACCCTTGCGTCCACGGTGGGGTCTGGCTAATGTGACGCACCTGATACATCACACGATGTATCGCATTCAGTCGTTCGACTTGTTCAAGGGAGAACCGGGTCATGAAGCTTCGTTCCCGTCGCAGTGTTATCGGAACCTTCGCCGTCGCAGGCGCCGCAGTGACCTTGGGTGCATGCGGCACAACCACCGATGGTGGAGGCGACTCACAGGGCGAGCGGGGTGCCGATGCCGGACCCTTCAAGATCGCTACGGTGCCGAAGGTGGAGGGCATCAGCTGGTTCCAGGCGATGGCTAATGGCGTCGACCAATTCAACGCAGACAACGACGATGTCGATGCGTGGCAGATCGGCCCCGATACAGAGGACGCTGCCAAGCAGGTCCAGATCATCGAGGACCTCATTGCCCAGGGGGTTGATGCAATCGTCGTCGTCCCGAACGATCCGCAGGCGCTCATCCCGTCGCTCACCAAGGCTCGTGACGGTGGAATCATCGTGATCTCGCACGAAGCGCCTGCACTGGCCGGGACTGACGCTGTCGACTACGACGTCGAGGCCTTCGACAACGTCGTGTTCGGCGAGAAGATGTTCGAGAAGCTCGCCGAGGGCATGGAGGGTTCGGGCCAGTTTGTCGGAATGGTCGGCTCGCTCACTTCGGAAACCCACATGGCCTGGTACAACGCGGGAGTCGCCTATCTCGAGGCGAACCATCCCGACATCACCGCAGTGACCGAGCAGCCATACGAGGACAACAACGACAACGCCGCCGCTCGCTCCAACGCACTGGAGATCCTCAGCGCCTACCCAGACCTCAAGGGGTTCGTCAACGGTTCTGTCTCTGCAGGTGCCAGCATGGCGACTGTGCTCAAAGAGAAGAACAACAAGGACGTCACGATGTCCAGCTTGTCTCTTCCCTCCGTGGCCGGACCGTACCTCGAGGAAGGGTGGATGTACTCCGCCCAAACCTGGGACCCGGCGGCCGTCGGGTACGCATCCAATGTCGTCGCGCTCATGATGCTCAAGGGCGAGTCGATCGAGGGCGGAATCGATCTGCAGCAGGAGGGCTACGACGCAGTGACGGTCGAGGATCAGCTCATCGTGGGTGACGCCATCATGATGCTCGAGAAGGGTCAGTTCCCGGACGGGGACTACCCCTTCTGACGCATCAATAGGGGAAGAGTCGGAGTCGATTGATATCGGGAAGTGCTCCGGGATTCGTTTACCCCCGGTATCCCGATACGTAGCTACCCGTAGAAAAGAGGGCCCGTTGAGCACACCAATCCTCGTGGCGGAGAACCTTTCGATCGCGTTCGGCGAGGTCCGCGCTCTCGATGACGTCACGCTGTCGATCAATGAAGGGGAGATCCGCTGTCTCGCCGGTGAGAACGGCAGTGGCAAATCCACCTTCGTCAAAATTGTCTCGGGGGTCTACCGGGCATCCAACGGCAGCGTCACGGTCAACGGGCATGAGATCTCCGAGCACGACCCGCGTGCGGCTATCGCGGCTGGTGTGCAGGTCATCTATCAGGACCTCGCGCTGTTCGACCATCTCTCGGTGGCGGAGAACATCGCGATCAACTGGATGCTCCATCACGGATCAAAATTTGTGAAGTCGTCCCATATGCGGCAGATCGCCGCAGAGCAGCTCGCCCGCATCGGCGTCGATCTGCCGCTGGAAGACCCGGCCAGCTCCCTTTCGGTCGCGAATAGGCAGCTGGTCGCCATCGCTCGCGCGCTGAGCATGGATGCCCGGATCCTGTTCATGGATGAGCCCACCACCGCACTGACCTCCACAGAGGTCCGGCGGCTGCTCACCATTGTCCGAGAGCTCAAAGCAGAGGGCCTGGCGATCGTCTTCATCAGCCACAAGCTCGACGAGGTATTCGAGGTCGCCGATAGCATCACGATCTTCCGAGACGGCAAGAAGGTTGGGGACTTCGCGGCCAGTGAGTTGAACTCCGCGTCCTTGAGCTTCCACATGACAGGACGGGAAGTTCTGCATACGCCGTATCACCGCGCCGCGACGCCAGAGGATGACGACGAATCGCCGCTGCTTGAGCTGCGGGGCCTGACCCGTCAGGACAATTACAAGGACATCGACCTTCACGTCCGTCCCGGCGATATCCTGGGCATCACCGGGTTGCTGGGGGCAGGGCGCACCGAACTGGCGCTGAGTCTTTTCGGATTGAACCGGCCTGACTCCGGAGAGATCCTGGTCCGGGGGAAGAAGGTCGCTATCCGCGAGCCGTGGGACGCCATCGGACATGGCATCGCGCTGGTGCCAGAGGACCGGTCCGTCGAAGGGCTTTTCCTCGCTCAGCCCACCGTCCGGAACGTCTCCTCCTCACGCCTCGACCAATTGCTGGGCAAGCTGCCCTTCGTCAATGTGAAGGCGGAGCGCGCCCTCGCCCAGAAGACCGTGCACGAGATGGGCGTGAACAACAAGAACATCGACTCGATCGTCGGCAACCTCTCCGGCGGAAACCAGCAAAAGGTCGTGATCGGTAAGTGGCTCGCCACGAACCCCCAGGTCCTGATCCTCGACAGCCCCACGGTCGGCATCGACATCGGTTCGAAGTCGGAGATCTATGGCCAGATCCAGCAGCTCGCCGCACAGGGGATCGGGGTCATTCTGATCTCTGACGAGCCCGAGGAGATCGTGGCGAACTGCAACCGCGTAGTCGTGATGTACGACGGCGACATCATCGCCTCCTTCGATGAGGAGGACCGTGCCGAGCCAGACTTCGAACAGCGCCTTGCCGGTGTCGTCGCCGAACCCGAATCCGCTGAGATTCCTGGAGGAAAGCACCCATGAAGATCTCCCCGTTCCAGCGAATCATGAATCGCCGAGCGACCACGATGGAGAAGTACCTGCTGGCGATCATCGTGGTCTACGTGGTCGTCGTCGCGATCAAGAACCCGTTGTTCCTCAGCTTCGAGACCTTGTTCGACATGCTCCAGGGCGGGTCTAGCACCATGCTGCTGGCGCTCGGAGTGCTCGTCGTCCTCCTGTCTGGCGGTATCGACGTCTCGATCACCGCCGTGGCGCTGATCTCGGGTTACCTGTCGGTGCTCACGATGTTCGCCCTCGAGGTGGACAACATAGTCTTCGCGTTCCTCATGGCCGGTGTGATCGGCGTGCTTCTTGGCGCACTCAATGGCCTGCTGGTGCACGCTCTGCGACTGCCCGCATTGATCGTCACCTTGGGAACCATGAGCGCATTTCTTGGCTTGATGGCCGTCCTCGTCGGGACGAAGAACTTCGCCGAAGCACAGATGCCGACGTCGATGATCCAGTACGGATCAACCGACCTGCTCAGATTCGGCACCGACGGGCGCACCTACGGGTTGACGATCTCCGTGCTCCTCGTCGTAGTCGTCCTGATCATTATTTGGTTCATCCTCTACCGCACCATGCTGGGCCGGTCCGTGTTCGCCATGGGCTCGAGCGAGGAGTCGGCGTCCCGCCTCGGAATCGGGATGCTGCGCACCAAGCTCTTCGCCTATTCGTTCTCCGGTGCCGTCTCGGGCCTGGCCGGGATCATGTACTTCTCCGAGATCAAATACACGAACCCCACGTCGTTGATCGGAACGGAACTCATGATCATCGCCGCGGTCGTCATCGGAGGGGCCAAACTCACCGGCGGTCAGGGGACGATCCTCGGTGCCGTGCTGGGCGTTGTTGTGCTGGAGCTCTTCCAGACCACCCTGGTGTTCCTCGGCCTCAGCTCTTCCTGGAACAACCTGTTCTTCGGAGGGATCCTTCTCATCAGCCTGACGGTCATGTACCGCCGCCAGCGAGCCAACGACCGACGCAACCTCGTCTTCGCGACCGCGTGACCAGGGAATCAGGAGACATTCCATGAACCGAATCACCGAAGTCTTCAGGAGCGACCGCGATCTCTCCGTGCTGGGCGTGCTCACTGTGGTGACGATCGGTATCCTCCTCGTCGTCATCGGTCCGGCCTTTCTGTCCGAGCGGAACCTGCAGTCCATGGGGACGCAGATGGCGGAGTTCGGACTCCTTGCCCTCGCGATGGCGCTCGCCATGCTGCTGGGCGGCATTGACCTCTCAGTGGTCTCGGCGGCTGTCCTCGCCGGGATCGTGGGAACCAAGTTCCTTGCCGGCGACGTGATCCCGCTGACCGACGCCAATCAGAACCTCGTGATGACCCTCGGCGTCGCGGCGATGCTGATCACGGGCATGCTCTGCGGCCTGCTGAATGGTCTGCTGATCGCCAAGGCCTCCATCCCGCCGATCCTAGCCACACTCAGCACGTTCGTGTTCTTCGCGGGGGTCGGCATGGTCCTCACCGACGGCAACAGCGTGCCAGTGAAGATCCCGGCTTTCGCACAGCTGGGAGTCCTCACAGTCGGCAATATCCCCATTATCTTCGTGATCATGGTCGTGGCTTATCTCGTGGTGAGCCAGGTTCTGAAGCGGACTCGGTCCGGGCGAAGGATGTACCTCTACGGCGACAACGACGTGGCGCTGCGTTTCACCGGCGCACGCAATGAGCGCATCGTCATCCTCACCTACATCCTCATCGGCCTCATCGTCGGGCTGGCGGCGATGATCATGGTTTCCCGCGTCAACTCCGTCCGCGTGGGCTTCGGAGAGACGTATCTTTTGCAGGCAATCCTCGTCGTGGTCCTCGCCGGCTTCAACCCATTCGGCGGGCGAGGCAAAGTTGGGAACCTCGTGATCGCGATCGTCCTGCTGCAGTCCCTTTCGAGCGCCTTCACGATCATGCGCTTCGACCCGTTCATGAAGACCTTCATCTGGGGCGCCGCGCTCCTCGTCATCATGGGGGTCCACCGAGCCCGCGAGCTGCGTGCCGACCGCAAGAGCGCGGCAGGGACCCCGCTCGCACCGCAGCCTGCGGACGCCTCCGAGGACCTCGTGGAGAGCGGGGCAGCACAGTGAACTCGTACCGTGCCCGAGGCGAAACCGTGGCGACGGAGATCGGGCAGGTACTCTCCCGCCTCGACCCTTCCCAGCTCGACGCTGTTGCGGACGCGATCAACGGAGCGAACAGGGCGTTTGTGCTGGGGGTCGGCCGCGAGGGCCTCGCGGCACGCGGGTTCGCGATGCGCCTCGTCCACCTCGGGCTCGAGACCCATTGGGGATGGGACGACACCACTCCCGCGGTCGAAGAGAGGGACGTGTTCATCCTCGTGAACGGCCCGGGAACGATCGGCCACCTTGACTACGTCTTCGAGCAGATCCGTGCCACGGGAGCGACTACGGTCGTGGTCACCGGTGTACCGGAAGCGGATACCCCGCGCGCGGCGGATGTTGTGCTGAGTGTCCCAGCGTCTGTGTACCGGGGAACGGGCGACCTCGTCCCATCGATCCAACCGATGGGCAGCTTGTTCGAGCAATGCGTGCAGGTGGCCTTCGACCTGCTTGTGCTCGAGCTCGTCGATCGCAGCGGGAAGGATTTTGGCAGTCTCGCGGCCCGTCACCGGAACTTCGAGTAAGCGCGAGGCCCGCCACTGGGCCGCGGTCTCGATGTCTTAGGCGACGAGGCCCGAAGGTAGAACGTGTGATACGTGGTACGACCTGACTGTACTAACTCATCACGATGGCGTTGATGCCCGGACAGTACATCCGCTGGAGGATGCGGCATCAGCACGTTGCCGAGCGTTGAGCCTCGTGGCGACCGACCGGGCGTTACCGCATTCCATCGCACGAAAACGTGCGGTACTCAGGTGAGCGCTCACGATCCCGCCAAACGTTGGATGCTGGGTCCGGTGCGGTCTGCTCGCCGCTCACCTTGTGAGGATTCCAGCTAACAGATACTGTGACAAGTGTTGGTATGTAACACGTTCGTCGCGTCGGGTTCTCCGAGAGGAAGCGTCGGGCAGCGCCTCTGATCCGGTCGTGAGCCCGACAGTTCGCGAGACGCACGCTCCGCCGATCGCTCAAGGAACAACGAGGAGAGACATGGCAGGCCAGCTGGAATCTAGCGCAGAAGCGCTCTTAGGCAAGCTCGTCGAGGTCTCACGTGTGCTGGGGCGGCGCCCGGATCTCACCCTTCACGGCGGTGGCAACACGTCGGTGAAGGTGACGTGGCGCGACGTCACGGGCCGCGACGTCCCCGCGCTCATGGTCAAAGGGAGTGGCCACGACCTCGCGACGATTGAGGCCGATGGGTTTGCGCCCCTGCGGCTCGATCGCGTGCGCGAGCTGCTCCCGCCCACCGAGCTCGGCGATCTGGAGCTCGCCGATGAGCTGAGACTTGCCCTTCTCCGCTCCTCTGCCCCGGACCCGAGTGTCGAGACGCTCGTTCACGCGCTCCTCCCTCACCCTGCAGTCCTCCACTCCCATTCCGATGCAATCCTCGCGCTGTCGAACACCCCGGACGGAGCAGCCTTGATCGAGGCTGCGCTGGGGGAGAGCGTGCTCGTGGTCGATTACGCCATGCCCGGTCCGGAACTCGGAGCGGCGGTGCAGATGGCTTGGCACGCCTGCGGCGATCGCCAGGACTCCCTCGAGGGGATCGTCGTCCTCCAGCATGGCCTCTTCACTGTCGGCGCGACCCTAGAGGAAGCTCTGGACCGGCACCTAGCTCTCGCCGGACGCGCCGAGAACTACCGTGCCCAGAGGCGTCGGACGCCGTCCGCCGTGACGCCCTTGCCCGAGGTGAAGGGAACCTCGATCGCTGCGTTGCGTCGGCAGCTGAGCGAGCGCGCTGGACGGCCGCTCATCGTGCGCCGCGCTGCGGACGAGCAGGTGGCACGCTTTCTCACCGATGAGTCGCTACTCGACGCCGCCTGCAAAGGGCCGATGACGCCCGACCACGTCATCTGGACCGGACGGGTCCCTATGGTGGGCGCTGATCTCGCCGCCTACTCGAGCCAGTACGAGGACTACTTCTCGACGAACCGGCACCGCCGCGGCACTGACCTCACACAGCATGACCCTGCACCGAGGGTCGTCTTGGACCCCGAATTCGGTCTCCTCACGGCAGGCCGGAACGCGCGCGAGGCGGCGAAGGTTCAAGACATCTACCGCCACACGATGGAGACGATCAGCGACGCCCAGGATCTCGGCGGTTACGAGCCGGCGGATGCCGGGCACGTGTTCGATCTGGAGTACTGGGCACCACAGCACGAGAAGCTGGCACGTACGGAAATCTCCGAGCCGCTTGCCGGCCGGGTGGCCGTCGTCACCGGTGCAGCCTCCGGCATTGGCCGGGCGTGCGCCGCTGAGTTGCTCGAAGCAGGAGCCGTCGTGATCGGATGGGACATCTCCGCTTCGGTCACCGAGACCTTCGATTCCCCCAACTGGCTGGGGCTGAAGGTGGACGTCACCGAACCCGGCGCTCAGCACAAAGCGCTCGCAGAGGGCATCGAGCAGTTCGGCGGACTGGACATCGTGGTCCTCGCAGCGGGCATCTTCCCTGCGGCGCAGCACCTGGTTGAGCTAGACCCATCGGCCTGGCGGCGCACCATGAACATCAACGTTGATTCCGCCGCCGAGCTCTACGGGTTGGTCCACCCGCTGCTCAAGGAATCCCCGGGCGGCGGTCGGGTGGTCGTCGTCGCTTCGAAGAACGTTGCGGCACCCGGCCCGGGCGCGGCGGCGTACTCCGCCTCCAAAGCGGCCCTCACTCAGCTGTCGCGAGTGGCCGCGCTGGAGTGGGCACCGGACGGGATCCGCGTGAACCTGGTCCACCCCGATGCTGTCTTCGATACTGCGCTGTGGACTCCGGAGCTGCTGGCCAAGCGCGCCGATCACTACGGGATGACGGTGGAGGAGTACAAGCGTCGCAACCTGCTCGGCACCGAGGTGACCAGCAGATCCGTGGGCCGCATGGTGCGTGAGATGGCCGGTGGGACCTTCGCCTGCACCACCGGCGCCCAGGTGCCGGTGGATGGCGGTAACGAGCGAGTGATCTGAGCACGTCGAGCCAGCGGCCGAGGGCGGGCTGCAGTCAGAAGTCGATCAGTGCCGTGAGGACGGCACGGAAGGAGTCGTCATGAACCGTCAGTCTGTAGGGAACGCGCTGGAGACCATCACTCGTCTGTCGAAGGAGCTGGGATCCGATCCGACGTTCGTGCTGCACGGCGGCGGGAACACCTCGATCAAGGGCACCTCGAGAGATGTCACCGGTGCCGAAGTCGAGACGATCTGGGTAAAGGGCAGCGGGTGGGACCTCGCGACGATCGAGCCGGCGGGCTTCGCACCATTGCGACGTGAGCGGCTCCTCGAGGTGCTGGCGTGCGACTCGCTCACCGACGCACAGATGGTCAATGAACTGCGCCAAGCATCCCTGGAGTCCTCAGCACCGACCGCTTCGATTGAGGCCCTTCTCCATGCGTACATCCCGTCCCGAGTAGTCCTCCACTCGCATGCGGATGCCATCGTCGCGCTTACGAACCAGCCGGACAGCGAGGCACGCGTGCTGGGGGTCCTGGGCGACCGACTGATGGTCCTGCCCTACGTGAAGCCGGGATTCGATCTCGCGCTGCAGATCGCGGCACGCAGCGAGATCGTCTCCGGGGACATCGACGCGATCGTCCTGTCCAACCACGGACTCTTCACTTTCTCCGATGACCCCGAAGAGGCGCTCACCCGCCATCGCGAGCTCGTCGCCACGGCCTCCGCGGCCTTGAGCGACCCCGCTTGGGGCAACCCCGGCGAGGATATCGAGCGCCGAGGGGACGCGCTCGAGATCGCCGCGATGCGGCGAGATCTGTCCGCCGTCATGGGCAGCCCGGCGATCCTGCACCAGTCGGCGTCCGCCCGCGCTGCCGAGTACGCCGCGCGATCGGGCATCGAAGAACGATCTTCTCGCGGAACCGCCACCGCGGAGCACGTCATACACACGAAGCGGGTCCCGCAGATCGGCCGGGACGTGCAGGCATACGCCAAGAACTATCGCCGGTACGTCGACGCGAATGCTCACCGGATCGGGGACGTCACCCCTCTAGACGGTGCGCCGCGTGTCATCTTCGATCCTGAGTGGGGCATGCTCACCGCCGGGACGACGACTACGAAGGCCGGTGTCGCCCGCGACATCGCACTGCACACTATGGACATCATTGACGCGGCGGACAGGGCTACGTCGTACACGTCCTTCGGTGAGGAAGAGAGCTTTGACGTCGAGTACTGGTCGCTGGAGCAGGCCAAGCTCCGCTCGGCCAAAGCTCGGCCCGAGTTCGAAGGCGAGGTCGCCGTCGTGGTCGGGGCTGCCACCGAGATCGGGCGGGCGTGCGCGGAATTGCTGCTGGCGCAGGGCGCGGCCGTCGTGGGCGTGGATGCCAGCCCCGACGTGACCTCGCAATTCTCTTCAGCTTCGTGGCACGGGGTGTCAGGAGACGCGCAGGATACCGAACAGCTGGCTCGGGCCGCGGAGACTGCGGCTCGGGAGTTCGGAGGTGTCGACGTGCTCGTCGTCGCGACCGGCGAGGGTTCCGTGGCGCGGACCATCGACGCTGTGCGACGCTATCTGGCGCTCGCCCCGCGAGGCGGGCGGGTCGTCGTCGTGTCACACGCGGATGACGGCGCGGACTCAGAGAGCGTTGAGAGTCGCTTGGCGGATGACTACGCAACCGACGGAATCCGGGTCAACGACGTGGAGCTGGTCTATTCCGCTTCAGTACTGGAGCCTGTCCCCATGCAGGTCGCAGCTGCGGTCACCTCGCTGTCGTCGTCGACCTTCGCTGCGACGACAGGTGCAAGAGTGCGCATTGGCAGGTGAGCGAGCGTGGGCGACCTGCCCCATCGCCTGGCTTCCAGCTGACGTCCCCAATCGAGGACGAAGACGTCTCAGAGCTGCGGCAGCTGACTGCCCCGACCCGAGCGCCGCTCACGTCCCCGCGAAGGCCCGATGAGTGGGCCGCGGCTCCTCGCCGAGGCATTCGAGGCCGATCAGACCTGTGTAGCCGGCCGCACGCAGGTCACCGAGCCAGCTCAGCAGTGGCAGGTCGCCGGTGCCGGGCCAACCGCGCCCTGGGGCATCGGCGACCTGGACGTGCCCGATCAGCTCGATCGCGGGGATCGCGCCGGGAACGGCGGGATCCGCATTCATCGCTGCATGGAAGACGTCGTAGAGGATCGAGACATTGTGTGCGCCCTCCGCGCGGGCTGCCCGCACGAGACCCTGCGCATCAGCGAAGGTCTTCAACGCTGCGTCGGGGAAGCCGGACAGCGGCTCGAGGACGATCTGCGCCCCGGCGTCGGCGACCAGGGGCGCGATGCGGAGCAGGTTGCCCAGCGCCGTCTCGAACTCCCGCGAGCCCTCCACCCATGCGGCACCGATGTTCCCGGCCATCGGGTTGTAGAAGGTGGTCCCGATCTGTCGGCCGATGCCGATCGCCGTCTCCGCGGCCCGGAGGAAGTCGTCCTCCTTCCCGGGGACGCTCAGCAGGCCGCGGTCCTCGACCTCGGGCCCGCCGCCGGGAAAGTTCAGGAGCACGGCGGGAAGTTCAGAGCGGTGAACGGAGTCGACGAAGGTGCGGATCCCTGCCGTCGTGGGCGTCTGCTCGGCGAACGGCCACCAGTACTCCACGGTCGCGTAGCCGAGCGCCGCCGCGGTGGTGGCGCGGTCGGCCGGATCGACATCTCGCAGTGCGAGCGAACAGTTCAGTGCGAGGGCGTCGGATTGCATCTGTGTTCCGTCCTTCTGGCGTGAGACCACGCGCGGGTGCGGCGGCACGCTGCGCCGCCGCACCCGCCAGTGGTCGGGGTCTCAGAACTGATCGAGCAGGGTCATGACGCCGACGCCGAAGACGACGACTGCCGAGATCGCGAAGTACAGTGTGAACAGCGGTCCGTCCCGGAGTCGCGGGTCCGTCTGGGTGCGGTGGAGATAGACCACTGCGATCACGATCGCCATCAGCCAGAACGCGTTGATGATGCCGGCGATCAGGACCATCGCCAGCGGCGCCTGCATCCCGTACGCGAAGGCGCCCCAGACGATCGGCAGGCCGATGATGAAGATCTTCAACCAGCGATTCCGAGCGACCGGATCATTCCAGTCGAACGCTCCGAAGACCGCCAACGTGTTGGTCATCTGGCGAGCGAAGCCCGGAGTGTTCGCGAGCACCGTCTTGAAGAGCGCGATGCCGGCGCCGACCAGGAAGAAGACCTCAGCCCACGGGCCGAGGGTGTCGGTGAAGGTGCGGGAGAGCGTCGTGATGACATCGGTGCCCTCCGGTTCGAGGCCCTGCGGGTGCAGCACCGCTGCCCCGAGCACGTAGAAGGCGATGGTGGAGAGGGTGTAGACGGCCCATGACAGCCAGGCGTCCTTCTTCATGACGGAGATCCAGCCGCGTGCGCGCGTCGCCCACTCGTCGGATCCGTCGTTGGGTCCGCTCCATGCGGCGTACCCCTTCTCCACACACCAGTAGGTGTACTTGGTGATCTCGTCCGCACCGATTCCCGTGAAGCCGAAGACGGCCAGGGCGAAGCCCATGGCACCTGCGGAGAGCTGGAACGAGAGTCCCCCTCCGACGTCCATCAGGGTCCAGGAGAACTCGGTGAACTGCACTCCGATCGTCAGCGCGACGACGCATCCGGTGACCAGGATGACCAGGACGGTGCAGATCCGCTCGACGAGCTCGTAGTTGTTCGAGATCTGGATCCCGATGGTGATGGCGACGATCACGATGATCCAGAAAGCGAGCGATGCCGCCGACAGCGGCGCCCCGAGGACGGGGAGAGCGGCTGAGAAGGCGAAGGCCGCAGCGGCGAGCACACCGCCCTGCCCGATCACCCCCTGAGAGAAGTTCAGCAGCCCCAGGTAGGACATCCAGCTCCTGCCGAAGATCTTCGGCGAGACGTCGTTGTACCCGGTCACCGACGGTTTGCCCGTGGAGATCGACCAGCGTGCGAGCTCGATCTGCACCCCCACCTTGACCAGGGTCGACAGCAGGATGATCCACAGCAGGATGAACCCGACCTTCGCCCCCAGTGCGGTCGCCGTGATCAGCTCACCGGAGCCCACCACCGCAGCGCTGGTGACCATGCCTGGGCCCAGGAAGCGCAGGGAAGGGCGCCAGCCCTTGGGTGGTTCGAGGATCTTGCTCTGATCGCGAACGTAAGGGTCGCTTTCGATGACAGCGAGGGCAGTTTGTGACACGTCGTCTCCATTGATCGGGGTCGTGCTGGCGCGAGGCGCAGCGGTAGAAACTTCGCCGGGATGCAGCCCAGCGGGTCGAGAAGGTCAGGCCGTGGGGTGGTGGTCGCCAGCTCCGGGGGGAGTGCCCAGTTCATCCTGCAGAAGTGCCATCTGCACGTAGGCGCGATCCCGGTACTCGCGCATCGCGGCGAGGTCCTCGTCGCCGTAGTCGCCGAGCAGGCCCCGGCCGACCTTCGTCCCCTTCACGCCATCGGATACCGCGGTCGTGAGGGACTCCGGGGTGGCCATGCGCTCGCCGAAGGCCTCCTCGAGGATGCCGTAGCAGCTGGCGTAGATGTCGACGCCTGCCTGGTCGACGATCGAGAACGGTCCCACCAGTCCCAGGCGGAATCCGAAGCTGTTGCGGATCAGGGTGTCGATCGCCTCCATCGAGGCGACGCCCTCGTCGACGACCCGGAAGGCCTCGCTGAGCATGGCGTACTGGATCCGGTTGACGACCATGCCGGGAGTGTCGCCGACGACGGCAGGCCGCTTGCCGGCGCGGCGCAGAACCTCCACGACCGCGGTGACCACGGAGTCTTCCGTCTCATCGCTCGCGACGAGTTCAGCGCCGGGGATGAAGGGGGCCGGATTGAAGAAGTGGATGTTCATGAACCGCTCGGGGTGCGATACGGCGGCCTTCAACGTGTTCACGGAGATCGTCGAGGTGTTCGTGCCGATGATGGTCGTGGGCCGTGCAGCGGCCGAGATCTGCTGGAGCACCGCGGTCTTCACGGCGACGTCTTCGAAGACCGCCTCGATGACGAGGTCGGCGGCGGCCACAGCATCTTCCACGGACAGGGCGGGGGAGAGGTTCTGCTCGATCGCAGCAGCGGAGCCGGCGGGGAAGAGGCTTCGTTCTTCGAAACCGCGTGCTTCCTCCACCAGCCGGTCGTACGCCTTGGCGGCGACCTCGGCGCTTTGATCTGCGATCAGCACGGAGAAGCCGGCTTTGGCAAAGATCTGTGCGATCCCGCCGCCCATGTAACCGGAGCCGACGATGGCGATGGTGCGGATCGAAGGGGGCATAGGTGAGCTCCTTGGAGTTGATGCTGTCTGTGAACGGACCACCGCCACGTCCAGCGCCGGAAGCCCGGTGAGGGGATGCGTCGTGGTCCGTGGGTGATGGGTGTGAGAACAGTGGTGGCGTGGGGTGGGCGTCGTGACCGTTCGGCGGTCTCGACGGTGAGAGCAGGGGCCTTCTCGCTGGCGCCGGGATCCGCGGAGACCGGTTCTTGACGTCGGTCCTGGGACCTTGACGTCGGTCCCGGGACACGACGAGAGACTTCGTATATCGAAGATCATATAGGAACTGGAGGGGCTGTCAATCGGCGGTGAGGACATCCTGGGAGCGCGGCGGCGCTCCGGAGACGGCTACGCTGTGGCCATGAAATCCAGCGAGGACCTCGTAGGGGGCAGCGGGACCTTCGCACTTCGTTCGAGCTCCGCAGTGCGTCGAAACCTGCGCGAGCACGTCTATGACAGCGTCCTTGACCTGCTGCTGCGAGGCGACACCGCGCCGGGGACTCGTCTGTCCATCGATACGATCGCCCGTCAGCTCGATGTCTCGCCGACGCCGGTGCGCGAAGCGCTCGTGCAGCTAGAACGCACCGGCCTCGTGACCCGGCAGACGCACAAGGGGTACCGAGTGGCACCGCCCTTGGAGCACGATCAGCTCATGGAGCTGTTCGAGGCGCGAGACATGCTGGAGGTCACCGCCATCAGGCTCGCCGCGTCCTCGGAGAACGGACTCCTTCCCGAGCTCCGGGTTGCCCAGGAGCGACATCGGCTGGCCGGCGAGGCGGTGATCTCTGCCTTCGGCGACGGGAAGAAGGACATCGCGCTGACTACGGAGTATTACGCGCGTGACCAGGAGTTCCATGAGGTCATCATTCGCCACAGCGGGAACCGCTACCTGCTCGGCATCTCCAACGACCTCGGCGCACTCGTCCATCGGCTGCGCCGCTCAGTCCACCGCGGAGTGACCGATGTACGCGAAGCGATCGTCGAGCACGAGGCGATCATCGATGCCCTCGCGACCGGCGACCCTGACGCATCGGCACATGCCATGCGGTCCCACGTGCTGAAGGTGCGCGATCGAGCGCTGCACGACGCAGGAGACGAGAAGGGCTGAACGACCTCGGCTGACGGAGCGTCGACGTGCGCTTCATCGACAGGCCGGCTCTGCTCGGCAATTCGTCGGGACGGCTGAGCCGACGCAGCCCTGGCGCGGGATCACCCCGCCTCCCCATCCCGCTCCAACGCATACCGCGCCGACTCCACATCGGTGATCACCACATCCGCGAGCCCCGACCGCAGCACGGCGAGCACCGCGTCGTGCTTGCCGGCACCGCCGCCGATGGCGACGCGCTGGGGGATGGCCTGCAGCTCGGCGCTCGAGATCCCGATCAGGCGGCCGTCCAGGGCGTTCACGTCGCGCCCGTCGGCGTCCAGCAGGGTCGAACCGAGCTCGGCGACCACATCCTTCACAAGGTGCTCGTCCCCGTAGTCCGAGACCTGCGTGGCGAGCAGCGAGGAGTCGGGCCAGCCGCCGATCGTGAGGAACGCCTGGCTGATCCGGCGAAACCGCTGCAGCGTGCGTTGCAGGGAGGGGTGGGTGAGCATCGTGGAGGTGGTCTGTCGATCCGCGAGGAAGGGTGCATAGAGGGGATAGGTCTCGCCGCTCGAGGCTCGGCCGAGGTTCAGCACCGCCTCCACGCCGTCTTCCACTCGCGAGTTGCCCACGCCGGTCAGCTGGACCACGTCGGCCGTCGGGAGCGAGTCCACCAGGCGTGAGGCGCGCACCATCGTGCGGCCGGGGGTGGCGCCGATGATGTCGCCGTCCTTGACGTTGTCCTGGAGGAACTTCGCGGTGACCGCGGCGATCGCGCCGCGCACGTCGTCCTCCGTCGTCCCCGAAACCGCGACCACCAGTGCGGAGCGCAGCGAGAACTGCGAGGCCAGCTGGGTCGAGAGCGTGATGTCCACCGGGTCTCCCAGCGTTGCCCGCACCTCCACCAGTCCCAGCTCGCGGGCGCGCTTGACCATGCGCGAGACGGCGAAGCGGGACAGGCCCACCTCCTCCGCGATCTCCAGGATCGGGCGGCCATGCCCGAGGTGCTGCACGGCGACGTAGGCGTGCAGGACCCGGCTCTGCAGATCCATCGAGGTGCTCATATGTGCACTCTTTCCGTGAGGTGTGCTCATGTGGGTAGTCTCTCATGCGGAATGGAAGCGAGCCATCCACTGTCGGGCGGCTCCTCAGATTCGCCAGCTGTCCAAGGGAGGACACGAATGCCCACCGGAAAAATCGCAGTCTCACGGCGCAGCGCCGTGGCTGTCGGTGTCGCCGCCATGACGGCGCTCGCCGCCGGCTGCAGCAGCACCGCGGAGGTCCCTGCTCCGAAAACAGTCGACGCCTTCGACTGGAAGAACTTCTCGGGGGAGTCGCTGAGCCTGCTCATGAGCGAGCACCCCGTCTCGATCGCGGTGCGGGAGCATCTGCCGGAGTTCGAGGAGCTCACCGGCATCACCGTGAGCCTGGAGACCCTCAGCGAGACCGACTACATGGTCAAGCTGCTCACCGAGCTGCAGTCCGGCTCCGGCAGCTACGACGCCTTCATGTCTTCGCAGCCCATGAATTTCCAGTACGCGTGAGCGGGCTGGATCGAGGACCTCATGCCCTGGGTGGAGGACACCACCAAGACCGCCCCGGACTGGGACTTCGCAGACTTCTACTCCGCACTCATCGAGTCCCTGCGCTGGGATCAGACGGAGTACAGCGGCGCCGGCGAAGGCGGGCTCTGGGCCATCCCCGCCAATGAGGAGGGCTATGCCCTCTTCTATCGCAAGGACATCCTCGAGGCCGCCGGGATCGCCGCCCCCGACACCATCGACGAGCTGATCGAAGCCGCCGGGCAGTTGCACGGCACCGTGGTGGACGGGATCGAGATCAACGGGTTCGTCAGCCGCGGCGACAAGACCTACCCCACCCTGAACCCCTTCAGCACCTTCTTCCTCGCCCACGGCGCCACCGACATCGACGGCGGCCAGGCGGCCGTGAACTCGACCGAGTACGTCGCCGCCGTCGAGCAGTGGGTCCAGCTGATGCAGTACGCGCCGGTCTCCGCCAGCACCTACACCTGGTACGAGGCGCAGCAGGACTTCATCTCCGGCAACGCCGCCTTCTACATCGACGCCGACCACATGGCACCGGACTTCGAGAAGAGCCCCATCGGCGGGAAGGTCGGCTACTCCCTGCCGCCCAGCGGCCCGAAGGGTCGCGGCTCGAGCATGTGGGTGTGGTCGCTGGGCATGAACGGCGCCTCCCGCAAGAAGGACGCCGCCTGGCAGTTCATCCAGTGGGCCACCTCCAAGGAGTTCCTCACCACCGCGATCGCGAACGGGAACATGAACCCCACCCGGATCTCCGTCGCCGAGAGCGAGGAGATGACCGCGGCCACCGCCGAATGGGGCAACTACAACGAGGTGTGGCAGGAGATCCTCGCCGAATACGCCCAGTGGGCCTACACCCCCTCGTCCCGCTTCCCGGAGATCGGCGACGCCTGGACCGTGCGGATCCAGTCCGCGGTGCTGGGCCAGCAGAGCCCGCAGGAGGCCATGGACGAGGCCGCCGAGAAGATCAACGCGATCATCGCGGATTGAGGAGCGACCATGAGACACAGCAAATCCCTGCCCTACCTCCTCGCGCTGCCGGGGATCGCGGTCCTCATCGCGATCATGTACCCCTTCCTCACCGGCGTGTGGTGGTCCTTCACCGACTACCGCCTCACCGAGGGCGGCCCCTCCTTCAACTTCGACCAGAACTACCTGGAGCTGTTCACCACCGGTGACGGCCTCCACGCGATCCTGGTGACCCTGACCTACGCCGTCTGCGCCGTGGTCATCGAGGTGCTCATCGGCACCGGCCTCGCCTACCTGCTGAACATGGGCCCCTACGGCTCCTTCTTCCGCATCCTCATCGTGCTGCCGCTGCTGCTGCCGCCGGTGATCGCAGCGCTGATGTGGAAGGTGATGCTCACCGAGAACGGCGTGGCCAACTGGCTGCTCGAATCCACCATCGGCCAGGGCTTCCTCTGGTTCAACGGGCCGGATACCGCGCTCGCCACCGTGATCCTGGTGGACGTCTGGCTCTACACCCCGTTCGTGGTGCTGCTGATGCAGGCCGGACTGCGCAGCATCCCCACCGAGATCCGCGAGGCCGCCGGCGTCGACGGCGCCGGCCCCCTGCGCAACTTCTTCTCCATCACCCTGCCGCTGGTGATGCCGGTGCTGGTGGTCGTGATCGCCTTCCGCGGCATCGACTCGCTGAAGATGTTCGACGTCATCTACACCACCACCAAGGGCGGCCCGGTCGACGCGACCACGAACCTGCACGTCCTGGCCTACCTCGAAGGCATCCGCAACATGAACTTCGGCGCGGCGATGGCGATCCTCGTCGTGCTGTGGCTGCTGTGCTACCTGATCTCGTACTTCCTGCTGAAGGCTCGACGCAAGGAGATGTCGGCATGACCCACACCGCCCCGCGCACATCCACCGCTCCCACCCACTCCGGGCGACCCGCCAACTCCGGCAGCATGCGTCGCCGCCGGCGCCGACGGATCGGTCACGCGCTCGCGATCACGGCGCTGACGGCCTGGTCGATCTTCGCGCTCGCCCCGATCGTGTGGATCTTCATGATGTCGCTGAAGACCCCCGCCCAGGTGGTCTCCAATCCGCCGCTGTTCTTCTTCACGCCGACGCTCGAGAACTACGCGTCCGTGCTCAGCGGCTCCCAGTTCCTCGACCCGTTCGTGAACTCGATCATCGTCACCGCCGGCTCGCTGCTGCTCACCCTCGTGATCGGACTGCCCACGGCCTACGCCCTGGCGCGATTCTCCTTCCGCGGGCGGGAGAACATCGGCTTCGGCATCCTCTCCCTGCGCTTCGCCCCGGAGCTGCTGATCATCCTGCCGCTCTACCTCGTCTTCCAGCGCACAGGCCTGGCCGACAACTACCTCGGCCTGATCCTCGCCTACCAGATCGTCACCCTGCCGATGCTGGTGTGGATGCTGCGCTCCTTCATCGAGGACCTGCCCAGCGAGCTCGAGGAAGCCGTCGCGGTCGACGGCGGCACCCGCTGGACCGCCTTCCGCCACGTGCTGCTCCGCCTGATCGCCCCGGGCCTGGCAGCGAGCCTGATGCTCTCGTTCATCTGGGCCTGGAACAACTACATGATCCCGCTGGTGCTGGCCGGGAAGAACACCCAGACCATCACCACCGGACTCCAGCAGTACATCGGCTACCAGTCCATCGAATGGGGCCCGATGGCCGCCGCCACGATCGTCTCGATCATCCCCGGCATCCTGTTCGCCATCTTCTCCCTGCGCTGGATCGTGGGCGGGCTGACGGCAGGCACGGTCAAGGGATGAGCGCCCCCGCGACCACGCACCCGGACGACCACACATCCACACCTCACTCTGAAGGAGACCGCACGATGACGACCACCCCCGAGACGATGACCGCGAGCGTGCTCACCGAGGCGCTCGAGATCGAGCTGCGCCAGGTGCCCGTCCCGGCGCTCGGCCGGAACCAGGTGCTGGTGAAGGTCGAAGCCGTGGGCGTCTGCGGCTCCGACACCCACTTCTACGAGACCGGGAACATCGGCGACCTCGTGGTGAAGGGCCCGGTGATCCTCGGCCACGAATCCTCCGGCACCATCGTCGCCGTCGGCGCAGATGTTGCCGCGACCCGGATCGGTGCCCGCGTCGCGGTCGAACCGCAGACGGTCTGCCGCCGCTGCGAGTACTGCAAGCGCGGGTCCTACCACCTGTGCCGGGCCGTGGAGTTCTACGGAGCCTGGCCGGTGGACGGCTCCTTCTCCGACTACGAGATCATCGACGACGACTTCGCCCACGACATGCCCGAGCAGATGACCTTCGAGCAGGGCGCGATGGCAGAGCCGGTCTCCGTGGCCGTGCACGCCGTGCGGAAGGCCAAGATCACCGAAGGCTCCAAGGTGCTGATCACCGGCGCCGGCCCGATCGGCGTGCTGAACGCGCAGGTGGCCCGGGCCTACGGCGCCTCAGAGGTTGTCATCTCCGATCCCGTCGAGAACCGCCGACGCTTCGCCGAGGCGCACGGCGTCACCCGCGCGATCGACCCGGCGCAGACGGACTTCTCGCAGTTCGAGGAGCACTTCGACTGCTATATCGACGCCTCCGGCAACGCCCGCGCGATCGACGCCGCGATCCCCACCATCCGGCCCGGCGGGATTGCCGTGCTGGTGGGCATGGGCGGGGAACGGCTCGAACTGCCGATCGCGCTCATGCAGCACCGGGAGATCACCCTCACCGGCACCTTCCGCTACGTCAACACCTGGCCCGCCGCGATCGCCCTGATCAGCTCCGGCACCGTCGACGTGGACTCGCTGATCACCGGGCGCTTCGGCCTCGCCGACGTCGAGGAGGCGCTGCTGAAGGGCAAGACCGACCCGCTCGCGATCAAGACGATGGTGATCCCGGGACTCGGCGCCTCCGCGGAGGGATGAGTGCGGGGCAGGTCGGCCGGTGGCCGCGGGGGCAGCCCGGCCGCAAGCTAGGGTCTCGTCCTCGAACCGTTGCTGCGCTCCGGGGCGGGGGCGTTCGCCGGATACTTCACCCGAGTCTTCTCCAGCTTGTCCAGCACGATCTGATCAGGATCCAGGTTCAGGCGCATCGCCAACTGGTAGCAGTAGGTGAGGACGTCCGCGAGCTCGTCCCGGACCTCCGCCAGTTCCGCGTCGTCGCCCACTGGTAGTGCTCCAGCAGCTCAGCCGCTTCGATGGAGATGGACTTCGCGAGATTTGAGGGGGTGTTGAATTGCGCCCAGCCCGGTTCTGCGGAGAACACGCGAAGCGCGGAGAGGACAGCAGAGTCGACCATTTCCGCACCGTAGCACCTGGGGCGGGCTGAGGCTCCGGGTGCCTCTGGCGCCGTCAGCGTCGTCGATGCGTGAGATCTGTACCCGTGAGGAAACGGATGGGGACCTGGACTGTGGGACTGCTGGGCGATACTGTGAATCACTACTCGAAAAGTGATTCAGGGGGCGTGGTGATGGACAGGATGATTGCTTCGATCGAGAGCGCCCGTACTGCGGCTGGTCTGTCGCAGCGTGAGTTGGCGGACAGGGCGGGCCTCTCGCAGCCCACCTTGCAACGCATCCTCACAGGCAAGCGTTCGGCCAAGACGCCGGAGATCATCCTGATCGCCGATGCGGTGGGGTGCTCCGTCGCCCAGTTCACCGGAAGTGCCGTGGCCGATCGTGTGCAATGCGCGGCCCGCTCGACGAATGGCGAGGATTTGGATGCCATGCGTCAGCGCCTCCTGCACTACATGGAGATCGACGCCTACCTCGACGACCACGCGATCCCCGCGCTCTGATGGCCGGCGCGGAGCAGCAGGCCAAGACGGCCGCTGAGGCATTCCGGCAGCAGTATCGCCTGGGAGTTCAACCTCTCGGAGACCTCGTGGCACTGATCGAGCAGACCACGGGTCACGATGTCGCAGTGCTGGATGCGCCAGCGGACTCCCACGGACTGACGATGCGTGACCCGGTGCGAGACCGGACCTTCATCGGCGTCGCCCGCACTCGCCATCCGATGCGTCAGCGCAGCATGCTCGCCCATGAGCTCGCTCATGTGGTGTTCGGCGATTGGACGGAGGACCTCGCGGAGCGCTCGCCGGAAGAGGTCCGTGCCGACGCCTTTGCCCGGCACCTGCTGATCCCACGCGCAGGGCTCACCGCCTTCCTCGGCGAGGGACATCATGCCGAGGCAGCCACGCTGTCTGACGTCGTGCAGCGATTCCTTGTGTCACCCGTGATCGCAGCGATTGCGATGAGGGACGCCGGCACGATCGACCCGAGTACCTACGATTCATGGAAGGTGCTGAGTACTCCCCACTTGGCCGCGCGCTTTGGATGGGCTGACCATTACGCCACGCTGCGAGCGGATTCCGACCGTCTTCGCGCGCCTCAGGGACTGGTCAGTCGCGCGATCGCCGGTTATGCGGCGGGGGTGGTGTCTGCCCAGGCCGTCGCCACTTTGCGGGGCGCGCCCGTCGAGACGGTGTTGGAGGAGCTGGCTGCCGTCGGCATCGTTTCGGAGCAGGCGGACCCGGAAGACTATGAGCTCCACGAACTGCCCGAGATCGCCCTCGACACGAGCGATCTGGAGGATGCGGGCCCGTCAACATGACTCCTCGTCCGATCATGGATGCTGGGCCGGGCCTCAACTTCTTCATCCTGCGGCTCGCACCACCCACCGGCCCCGGACCGGAATGTGCAGCCCTCGCGGGGTGACGAGCGCGTCCCGCCGAGCACAGCGAACATGGCTGCCACGATGCGCGCCCTCCGTGCCACCATGCTGCTATGAGCGCTGATTCCTCCATGCCGTATGTGAGCGAGCAGGACATCATCCGCTTCGCTGGAACGACCGCCGCCCAGCGGGGCAAGCGCTACAGCCGCTCGGGCGCCGTCGGGAGGGTGGCCTGTGAGGAGTCCGCCACCTCCACCCGGGCAGGCACGCTCACCCTGGAGGGCGAGGTGCGCGGGACCCGCGCTCAGCCGTACCGCACCCAGGTCACCCTGCGGGAGAACCGCGCTCGGACCGCAATGGCGGGCCCCTCGCTATCGCTGGGGCTGACTGCCCGAGAGCCGGTCGACTCATGGTGCACGTGCCCGGTGGGCACGGCCTGCAAGCACGCCGCGGCTCTCATGTACACCGTGACCACCGAGGCGATGCGCAGTGGGCTGCTGCGCGCGACCGACGACGGTCTGGACCGCGCACCCCGTGCACCGCGATCCGGCGTGGTCTCGCCGCCACCATCCCCCTCACCGTGGCGCCGCACCCTGGCACCGCTGATCGATGTCGCCGCGAGCCGTGAGACCACGGCGTTGGCGCTCGGCGTCGAGCTCCGGGCCGGCGCGCGCGGGCACGCCGTCTCGCGGTTTTCCTCGGTCCCCGCGACGACCGCGAGTGTGGAGAAGGGGGCACTGCTCAGTGTCGGGCTGCTGCCCCTGCGCGCGGGGACCGCGAAGCCATGGATCAAAGGCGGCCTGTCCTGGAGCACGTTCCAGTACTCGACCTCCCAGTACCCGACCGCCCACTCCGAGTTCCCCGCGGAGCACGCCGAGCTGCTGGGCCGGCTCGCGCGGGCAGCAGCCCTCGACCAACCGTATGGCGGCTACTCCGACGAGCGGCTGCTCCTGGACGATCTGCGCTCCCGCGACGGCTGGGAGCTGCTCGGTCAGGCAGTCCGCGCAGGTGTTCCGCTGGTCGGCATGGGCATCATCGCGGATGTCGCCTGGCAGGGCCCGGCCCACGTGCACCTCGAGGTCCAGGCCGACGGCGGTGATCTCCTCGTCTCCGCGATGGCCGAGATCGACGGCGTGCCCCGCACCGATCTGCGCCCCGCCGGCCCCGGCGGGTTCATCGACGTCAGGACGGCTCCCCGCGCCAGCAGCGTGCAGGTGGTGCTCCATCCCGCTGCGAAGCCCATGCCCGAGACCGTGCGCCGGCTGCTGGAGCACGAGGACACGCTGCGGATCCCGGCACCCGATACCGAGGAGTTCCTCCGCGACGTCGCCCCGCAGCTCCGCTCCGTCATCGAGGTGACCAGCACGGACGCCTCGGTCGAGTTCCCAGAGCCGGCCCCGGCGCGGCTCGAGCTGGAGGTGCGGCACCTGCCCGAGGACCGGGTCGAGCTGCACTGGGCATGGGCCTACGATGCTCCCCGCCGAAAAGTCCCACTCGGCCGCGAGCTGAGCGGGCCGCGCGACGCCGTCCAAGAGGGCGCGGTGCTGGATTCCGTGCGTGAGCACTGGGAGGACGCGGCCACCCGGGCCCAGCAGCAGCTCGCCGGTGTCGATGCCGCTGCCTTCGTCGACCAGGTGCTGCCCGCGCTGCAGACGCTCGAGCACCTCGACATCCGCGAGATCGGCACCCGACCGCGCTACGCCGAGCTGCGGGGAGATCCGTCGCTGCGCATCTCCCAGACGGACTCCACGGACCCGCAGGACAACGACTGGTTCGACCTCGGGTTCGAGGTCACCATCGGCGGCCACCCGGTGCCCTTCACCGCTGTCTTCACCGCCCTGACCCGGGAGGAGCCCTCCGTACTGCTTCCCGACGGCACCTACTTCCGGCTGGACCATCCCACCTTCGACCGACTCCGGACGCTGATCCAGGAGGCCGGGACGATGGACGACTGGGAGCCCGACTCCCAGCGCATCAGCCGGTACCAGGTGAGCCTGTGGGACGAGCTCGAGGATCTTGCCGACGAAACACTCGACACCACGTCGTGGCGCGAGAGCGTCGGCGCCCTCAGAGCCCTCGAGCAGATCCCGGTGCCGGAGGTGCCGGCAGGACTACAGGCGACGCTGCGCCCCTACCAGCACGAGGGTTTCGCGTGGCTGTCCTTCCTCTACGACCACCATCTGGGCGGGATCCTCGCCGACGACATGGGACTGGGCAAGACCCTGCAGACCCTCGCCCTGATCGTGCGCGCCCGCACCCTCCGCACTGACGCGCCACCATTCCTGGTCATCGCGCCCTCCTCGGTGCTGTCGGTGTGGAAGTCCGAGGCCGAACGGTTCGCCCCGCAGCTGGACGTGCGCATCCTGGACTCGACCACCGCTCGACGCGGCAGCACGGTCGCCGAGGCTGCAGCCGGCGCGGACATCGTCGTCACCAGCTACACCCTGCTGCGGATCAACGAGGAGGACTGCACCGCTCCGGACTGGGACGGCCTGATCCTGGACGAGGCGCAGTTCGTCAAGAACCGCGCGACCAAGGCGCACCGGGCTGCCCGCCGCATCCGCGCCCCATTCCGCCTGGCGATCACCGGCACCCCGATGGAGAACTCGCTGTCGGACGTCTGGGCGATCCTGTCGCTCACCGCGCAGGGCCTGTTCCCCTCCTGGCAGCGCTTCCGGCAGGAATACCTCACGCCCATCGAGCGTGCCGAGGCCGGTGAGGAGGGGCGCCTGCTTTCCGAGGAACGCATGGGCCGGCTCCGGCGACGGATCCGTCCGTTCATGCTGCGCCGCGGCAAGGACGCGGTGGCGTCGGACCTGCCCCCGAAGCAGGAGCAGGTGGTGAGGGTCCCCCTGCAGCCCGCCCATCGGCGGCTGTACGATCGCGTGCTGCAGCGCGAACGGCAGAAGATGCTGCGCCTGCTGGAGGACATGGACCGGAACCGGTTCGTCGTGTTCCGCTCCCTCACACTGCTGCGGATGCTGGCGCTGGACCCGGCGATCGTCGCCGAGGAGCACGCGAAGGTCCCTTCCTCGAAGCTGGACGCGCTGCTGGAGCACCTCGACGAGATCCTGGCCGAGCAGCACCGGGTGATCATCTTCAGCCAGTTCACCTCGCACCTGGCGCGAGTGGGCCAGGCACTCGAGGACCGGGGCGTGCGCTACGCCTACCTCGACGGCTCCACCCGCGATCGCGCCGGCGTGATCGACTCCTTCCGCAGCGGCGACCAGCCCGCGTTCCTGATCAGTCTGAAGGCCGGCGGGTTCGGCCTCACCCTCACCGAGGCCGACTACGTGTTCCTGCTGGATCCCTGGTGGAACCCCGCCGCGGAGGCGCAGGCGGTCGATCGTGCCCACCGCATCGGGCAGACGCGCAGCGTCATGGTGTACCGCATGGTCGCCGAGAACACCATCGAGGAGAAGGTGCTGGCCCTGCAGGAGCGCAAGGCCGCGCTGTTCAACGCGCTGACCGACGGGAACCAGGCCTTCAACGGCACCCTCACCGCCGACGACGTGCGGGAGCTGCTCGCCGGCGATGGGTGAACGCTGCAGTGCGCCGGCGGACGCAATGTGCTGCGGCGACCGGACCGCCGCGTCGCGTCACTGTCAGTCGTCGAGGAACCCCGAGGGGATGTCACGCGCGGTATGCAGCACCCGGTGGACGCGGTCCCGGTGGCGAAGGTATGTCACCGCCGAACCGCGTGGCGTGCGGAACTCAGCAGCAGACCGGGCTCGATGAGCAGGTTGATCGCGATATGAGCGGCGACGGCGGGCAATACGATCCTCCCGGAGGCGAGGTATACCAGCGCCATCAGCACGCCGAGCCCGAACGTCGACAGCAGGATCGGCAGCACCGCCTTCCAGCTGCGCCCGAACACCACCCAGATCGTGTGCGTCGCCGCGAAGAGCAGCGCGGAGACGATGATCTGCAGCACCGTTCCCAGGCCCACCGCCGCGAACCACGACATGAGGAGATGCCGGAAGAACATCTCCTCGATCAGGCCGGAGCCGAGCGCCAGCGGGACGGCGAGAGCCCGGAACCAGGACACCTCGAGAGCCACCGGACGGATCTCCGGGACGGCCCATAGCGTGTACCCCGCATAGCAGGCTGCTGCGAGAGCGGCGACGATCCACCCGGAGGCGGGGATGTCGGTGCCCAGACCGAGTTCCGCGGCGAAAGCGGCGGCATCCGGACCGGCCCAGAGGAGCAGCCCGAGCGCGAATACGACGATCACGCCCGCAGCCAGGCGCGCCGTGCGGCGGCGGGCAGCAGCCTCAGCCGTCGTCGAGGTCGTCGCCATCACGCCGTCCACTGTAGGTGGCCGCATCTCTGAGTGGCTGCTGCGGCGGCTCGGCCGCCCATCTCAGGCCCGGCGCGCCGTGAGCTCCCGAGTCAGCCAGCTG
Source organism: Brachybacterium sp. (assembly GCF_052095815.1). Lineage (NCBI taxonomy): Bacteria > Bacillati > Actinomycetota > Actinomycetes > Micrococcales > Dermabacteraceae > Brachybacterium > Brachybacterium sp. The sequence continues at coordinate 60,156 of NZ_JBQDLF010000007.1, forward strand.
GCCAGCTCGTTCTCGTCGGCCGCGAGCCCGTTGGGGAGCCACATGACGGGCTGTGACTCGTCCTCGGATTCTTTGAGATCGAGGTCGACGCCCGCTGCGTCTCCGCTCTGGCGGCGGCGCTCCTGCTCGGTGACGGCGAGGATGACGAAGGAGCTCGCGCCCGAGCGCATCACGGAGACGTCGGTGATCTGCGACCACGGGATCGGACCGGCCGTGCCGCGCCCCACCGTGATGCCTTCGGCGGTGACGACCGCGGCGGGCTGCCTCGAGAGTGCCCGGCGCACGAGCACCACCACGGAGATGATGGAGACGAGGACCAGCAGCCAGCCGGTGAGGGCGAGCACCAGATCGGCGGCGAGGCCGAGGGCGAGCCCGATCAGGCCGACCACCAGCATCACCAGTGCCAGGAGGACGCTCTTGAGCCGCGACCGGTGGAGCGCGACCTCCTCCCTGCGGGACAGCGCCGCTGCCCATGCCTCGATCTGAGGGGAACTGGTCATGTCTCCGGTGGTCTGCATGCCTCGTCGTACTCCTTCTGTGTGCCAGGGCCCCGGACAGGGCCGACGACCAGGCTAGTGCGCGGTGGCTGCGCTCCCACCAGACGATCCACAACCACCGTGTACTAGAACTAGTACGTGGGTGTACGGTGATCTCATGGCCGACGTGACCCGGACCGAGCTGAATCAGCAGACCGCACGTGTCCTCGCCCGCGTCGAAGCCGGCGAGCAGATCACCGTGACCGATCGCGGCCGGCCGATCGCGCAGCTGACCCCAGTGCCCTCGAATCGCCGGGCGCGCCGACTCGCCACCGGAGCGCTGCGCCCCGCCACGGAGCGAGGCATTCCGGAGATCCGCACCCCGCTGCACGGTTGGAGCACCGAACAGATGCTCGAGGACATGCGCGGAGACCGGGCGTGATCTACCTCGACACCTCCGCGGCGTACAAGCTGCTCAGCCGGGAGCCCGAGGTCAGCGAGGTCGAGGCGCTGTTCGCCGATGGAGCCGAGCTGCTGTCCTCACGGTTGCTAGAGGTCGAGCTGCAGGCGACCGTGAACCGCCGAGGGGGATCGCTGGAGGACGTCGCGGCGATCCTGCGCCGCGTCGAGCTCGACGCGGTCGACGATGAGATCATCGACCACGCCCTGTCCCTGCAGGCGGGACTGTGCGCACTGGACGCGCTGTACCTGTCGACCGCGCTGCTGTACGGGACGGACGTCTCCGCGATCGCCACCTACGACCGCGAGCTCGCCCTCGCGGCGCAGCGCCACGGCCTCGCGATCCATCGCTGACCCCGGGCCGACCGCGGTCGTGACAGCTGCCGGAATGTCCCCGCGAGCGCCACGGTCCTGGGTGTGGAGACTCCTCATCGCGCCCGACCGGGCGGTGCGGGTGCGCGCCCCCGGCGCCTTGATCCCGAGGCCCACACCCCCTCCCAGCATCCTCCCGACCGAACAGTGTTCAATAATGCACCAGCACCGTGGCTCCCGCCCGGTGGCGGACTCGGCGAAGGAGCTGGATCATGAGTGATGTCCTGGCAGTGATAGGTGTCGGCGGAATGGGCGAGGCGATCGCCCGGCGGTCCGGAACGGGCAGGCAGCTGCTGCTTGCGGACTTCGACGAGACCACCCTGGAGCGCGTGGCCGAGACCCTCCGCGGCGAGGGCTTCGCAGTGACCACCCGGAAGGTCGACGTCACCTCCCGCGAGTCGGTCGCCGCGCTCGCCGCCGCGGCTGCCGAGCTCGGCCCGGTCACCGGCGTGGTGCACACCGCCGGGCTCTCCCCGATGCAGGCGCCGACCGCCGCGATCCTGCGGGTGGATCTGTACGGCGTGGCCGTCAGCCTGGAGGAGTTCGCGAAGGTGGTCGCCCCCGGCGGGTCCGGGATCGTCATCGCCTCGATGGCCGGCACCTTCACTGTGGGCCGCTTCCCCGCGGAGATGGAGCAGGCCCTGCTGGGCACCCCTACGGAGGAGCTGCTGTCCCTGCCGTTCCTGCAGGAGGGGGCCGTGGCGAACCCCGGCGTCGCCTACAGCATCTCCAAGCGCGCGAACCAGCTGCGGGTGCATGCGGCCGCGACCACCTGGGGTGAGCGCGGAGCGCGGGTGAACACCATCAGCCCCGGCGTGATCTCCACTCCGATGGGCCAGGAGGAGCTGGCGGGGGAGAGCGGCGAGGGCATGCGCGCCATGATCGCCGGCTCCGGCAGCGGGCGCGTGGGCACCCCCGCCGACATCGCCGCCGCGGCCGCCTTCCTGCTGGGCCCGGACTCCACCTTCGTCACCGGCACCGATCTGCTGGTCGACGGCGGCGTGGTGGCCGGGGTGCGCAGCGGCAGGATCACTCTTCCCCAGTCCTGACCCCAGTCCTGCGGGGCAGGGGCTGCGGGCCCCCTCGCTCACGCTCCGGCGGCCGACGCGGTGGTGCCGCGCCGACGCCGGAGCGGGAGTGCTCAGTCCCCGAAGCGCGCCACCAGTCGTCCGGTGACCTGGTTGTTCCTCAGCCTCTCGAGGCCCTCGCCGATGCCCGAGAAGGGGATCTCCTCGAAGCGCGGGGTGATCTCGCCGCGGACCATCAGGTCATAGACCTCCTCGATGTCCTCGACCGTGCCGCCGAGGGAGCCCTCGAGGGTCTTGCCCAGGATGGAGTTGGTGGCAATCGTGAAGGTCGGCCTGCCGAGGCCCACCTGCACCACCTTTCCGCCGCGCCTGACCGCGTTCAGCGCCGTCTGCGTGGTCTCGAAACCGGCGTAGTCGACGATCAGGTCGAAGTCGCCCGCCGCCATCGCCTGGCCGGTGGGCACCCACTCCTGCGCGTCCGCGACGCAGGCGGTGACACCGGCCTCGAGAGCGAGCGGCCAGACCTCCTCCTTCGTCTCGGCGACGTGGACCTCGGCGCCCGCCAGCACGGCAGCGCGGGCACCGATCTGGCCCAGACCCCCGTACCCGATCACGCCGACCTTCATGCCGGCGCTTGCCCGGCCCACCTTGATCATGGCGTGATAGCTGGTCATCCCCGCGTCGGTGCCGAGAGCGGCGAGGGAGAGGTCCAGGCCCTCCGGGACCCGCGCCAGATCACGGTGATCGGCGGCGAGCTGATCGGCGAAGCCGCCAGGGGTGAACATGCCCGTCGGCGGCTGGACGCCGGAGCTGCACACGCCCACCACGTCGCCCACGGCGAAGTCAGTGACCTCCGCACCGAGCGCGGTGATCACGCCCGCGTTCTCGTGACCCTGCGTCATCGGCAGGAAGGGCATCACGCCGTCGCCCACCTCCATGTACATGATGTCCGAGTGGCACAGCCCGGCCGCGCGCACGTCGATGATCACCTGCGTGGGCCCCGGGGTCGGCTCCGGCACTTCATTGAGCTGGATGGGGGCGCGGTCGCCCATGTACTGCCAAGCCTTCATGGCGTTCCCTTCGATGGTGGGTCCCGGCGGTGAGAGGTCGGGAGCGTGACGGCATCCTCGCCGTGCACGAAGAGTCTAACAGTGTTCGGAAATGTGTTCACGGATCTGCGATGACGGATAATGGCCCCATGAACGGACGAGGGCCAGGGCGGCCGCGCGGGACCAGCCATGCCGAGATCCGCGATATCGCGCTCGAGCTCTTCCTCGAGCAGGGCTACGCGGCGACATCGCTGGTGAGCATCGCGCGCGAGGCCGGGGTCAGTCGCACCACCCTGTTCGCCTATTTCCGCACCAAGCGCGACATCATCTGGGCGGACCACGACCTGCGCGCGGCGGACATCGACCACGCCCTGGACTCCGGGCCCACCCATCCGGTGGTGGAACTGATCCAGCGCGGCCTGCTGGTCAACGCGCACTACGGGGTCGAGGAGCATGCGGCGCTCGCCGCCCGGATGCGGCTGACCGAGCGGGAGGACGAGCTGCGCGCCTACGCCACCTTGATCGCCCAGGACACCTCCGAGCGCGTCCTCCGGGGGGTGATCCGGCGGGTGCCCGAGGCTGATCCGGCCATGATCGGACTGGTCAGCGCCGCCTTGTCCGCCGCTGCCTCGCGCTGCCTCCGGGAGTGGGCGAGTCAGGAACGGCCCACGGTCCCTCTCGAGGAGCACGTCGCGCAGGGCGTCGGCCCGCTCGTGGAGGCCCTGCGACCGCTGCTGCCGTGAGCGCGGTGACCCGGTGGCCGTGTCCTCGCTCCGCCAGTGAGCAGGAGTGCAGGTGCCGCCCTGAAGGGACCCGATGCCGTCTTCGCGGTCACGATGCACCCCCGTCCTGATCGTGCTGGCGGTGTACCTGGGCTCCCAGATCGACAGCGTGTATTTCCCGCTCCTCGGCACCGCAGGCATGGGGTGCGGCGGCATGGCTCTCGCCGTGCGGAGGCACGAGATCGTCACGATGCTGCAGGCCGAGCTGGTGATCCACGAGGAGGGGATCGTGGCGCATCGCGCCTCCGGCGACCTGGAGGTGATCCCGTGGGAGGAGGCGGCGGCGCTGCAGCCGCCCAAGCGCCCCGGACGGTCCTCGGCGTTCTTCGTGCTCCTCCGGAACCGCAGGCAGGTGCAGATCGCGCGGCTCTCCCTCTCCCCGAGGCAGGATCACGTGGGCAGGTGGCTCCCGCATCCGGACGCTGTGCCGCTCCTCGAGCACTACCTGGAATGGTGCCGACGGACCGGTCGCCTCCGAAGATCGAGCCGGTGAACGCCCGCGGATTCTGAGCGGTGCCAGCTCCGCCACAGAGCTGGACATTTCGCAGGGTCAGCTGCCGCGCGAGGTGGTCGAACATCGCGGAGCAGGCCTGCTGACAAGAAGCCTCAGTCCGGCCGGTGCATATCGAACTTCTGGGCCAGGTCGATCCCGAAGTACGCGCTGGGCCCGCCGGCCCGCAGCACCGGCTCCGCCGCGGCGGTGTCATAGATCCCTTCGACCAGCAACGACTCCTCGATATGGACGCCCACGACCTCGCCGACCACGAACCAGGAGCCGGAGGCCTCCCCGGAGGCTGCCTGCAGATCGATGATCTGGGTGACGCGGCATTCGAAGTTCACCGGAGACGCCGCCACCCGTGGCGCGGCGATCTCGCTCGATGCGGCGGCCTCCAGCCCCGCGGCGTCGAACTCGTCGATCCCGGCGGTCGTCGCGGAGGCGTTCATCTGCTCGGCCAGGGTGCGCGTGACCAGGTTCCAGGTGAACTCGCCGGTGGCCTGGCAGTTGGCGACCGTGTCCTTCCAGGCGTTGCTGGAGAACCCGACGAGCGGCGGGAGGTAGTTCAGCGCAGTGAAGAACGAGTACGGCGCGAGATTGCGGCGACCCTCGGCATCCAGCGTGCCGATCCAGCCGATCGGACGCGGCCCGACGATCGCATTGAACGGGTCGTGGGGCAGGCGGTGCCCCTCGGAGGGCCGATAGAAGTGGGTCATCGGCTCATTGTGTCTCAGGACCGCACCCTGGCCAGGTGTGACGTCATCGCGACTGTGATGCTCTTCATCAGCGGCATCGTTGCAGGCCACGGCCGGATCTGTGCTGCTCCCAGGCAACTGTGAGGACCGCCGTGGCGAACGTTGACACTGCCGAGCAGGATGAGACCCATGGCTTCCCCCGTGCGTCACTCCGCTCGTTCTTCCGCTGCTGGGCCCGACGCGCAGGATCCTCCCTCGCAGAGCCCGGGCGGTGAACCGGATCTGCAGATCAAGAAGCTCTCCCCGATGGGTCTGATCGCCAGTGGAGCGGCCGCGGCCACCGCGACGGTCGTCGGCGGCCAGCTGGGCATCGCGGGCACCGTCATCGGCGCCGCGCTCACCTCGGTGGTCTCCGCCACGGCACTCGCCTTCTACACCGACTCGGTCACCAGGAGCACGCGAAAGCTCAAGGAAGTCGCCGCCCGGGGTCGCGAGCGCCCCCATTCCGCGCCGAAGAACGGTGTTCACTCCTCCCGCACGGGCGCTCGACGCGACCGCCCCGACGATGCGGAGAGCGCTCCCGGCGCGCTCGCCGGCATGGACGAGGCACCCTCCGATGCCTCCACCACCAGGCGCCGGATCGTGAAGATCGCCCTGCTGGCCGCCGTGATCGCACTGATCGGCATCGGCGCGATCTTCGGCATCCAGAGGATCACCGGCACCGAGCTGTCCCCGGGCACGGGACAGATCCAGCGGTCGGTCACCGGTTCCGACGCGGTCTCACCGCGAGGGGACTCCTCCTCGACGGACGACGGTCATGAACAGCAGGACGACTCTGAACAGGACATCTCCGAGCAGGGCGACGATCAGGCCCCGGCCACCGAGGTGCCGGAGGACTCCGGCCAAGGCTCCGGCGGGGAGCAGGACGACGGGACCACGACGGACCAGGGCGGCACCTCGGGCGGCCTGGACGAGGCTCCGATCGACCCGCCGACCTCACCCTCGGGGCAGGGCGACGGTGCGGGCTCGAGCGGTGGGGACAGTGGGAGCGGAGGCGCCGGCTCCGGCGAGTGAGTGCGCACGTCGGCCGGCGGCCGCACGAGCATCTCAGTGCACGTCAGCCTGCGAAGGACTGTGCAGGGAGGCCGCGAGCACCAGAAACCATGAGATCGATCCAACCACTGGGCTTGAGGGTGCTGAGCGAGAGCGATCGGCAGTACGGAACAGGTAACGTCGGTACCAACAATGGTGGCGCCCTCTCCTGCGGAGCCCGCCGCCTCCTGCACTCCTCGGCGACCCCGAGATCCTGGCCCTTCCTACCGACCCTCCCCAAGGAGAGCTCATGAGCGTTCCCCGCCTGCTCGACCACATCGTCATCGCCGGCCCCGACCTGGCCGAGATCGTGGACTGGTTCCACGAACTCACCGGCATCACCGCCGCCCCCGGCGGCACCCACCCCACCGGCACCGCCAACGCGCTCGTGGCCCTCACCGTCAACGGCGAGCCGCGCCCGCACTACATCGAGCTGATCGGCCCCGATCCCGAGCGGGAGGGCGAGGAGCTGCCGAAGACCTTCAGCATCAACCGGCTGAAGAAGCCCACCCTGATCACCTACGCCGTGCACCCCGAGGGCATCGACCAGGTCGTCGAGCGCGCCCGCGCCGCGGGCTTCGACCCCGGCGACGTGGAGGAGCTCTCCCGCACCACCGCCGACGGCACCGAGCTCCAGTGGCGGCTCACCCAGGCCGCAGCCCCGCGCAACTACGGTGTGCCGTTCCTGATCGACTGGGGCACCACCGACCACCCGGGCCTCAGCGGCCTTCCCTCGATCGAGCTGGTCTCCTTCGAGCGCATCGAGGTCAACCCCGGCCCGCAGCAGAAGTCCACCGACGCCCTCGGCCTCGGCGACGGTGTCGCCGAGATCCGTGAGGCGCAGGGCTCCCGGTTCGTGCTCCAGCTGCGCACCGAGGACGGCCGCGACATCACGATCTGAGGCAAGGTCGAGCGCTCCACCCGTCCACGCCGCTGTGGGAAGCTCGGTACTGTCCGACCTCCCGCTGCGCCCGCGCAGCGGCGCCCCGTCGGCCGCCGATCCCACGCACTCAGGAGCCCGATGCCCCGCCCGGAGCCGTACGACCCGACCTCCGCGCTGGTGCTCTCCCTCCTGCTCGGCTTTCTCGGCATCGACCGGTTCTACATCGGGCACCCGATCCGCGGCCTGCTGAAGCTCCTCACGCTCGGCGGGCTGGGGATCTGGTGGCTGGTGGACATCGTGCTGCGTGCAGTCGACGTGCGACGCGCCGGCCGCGCAGCCCGGACCGCACCCGCGCAACCGGCCTCCGTGCCGAGCGCCGGCACGGCAGAGGGGGAGCGGGTGCCGCTGGCGCCTGCCGGGACGGGCGTCGAGCCGCCGGCCCGCACTTCGATGATGACGGAGGTGGTCGGTGAGCATCTTCGGTCCGGCGCCTTTGCGCACCTGCTGGACGGCGTGCCGCAGAACGGCTCCTACTCCAAGGTCGAGCGCATCGCCGCGCTCAGCCTCGAGCCGCACGATCCCCACGATCCGGGCCTCGCGGTCTCGGTGTGGATCGAGGGGCGGCACGTCGGCTTCCTCGCCCGCCAGAACGCGAGCCGTTACGCGCCGCTGCTGGCCGGCATGGCCGAGCGCGGCCACCACCTGACCCTCCACGCCACGATCGCCGGCCGCTACGACCGGCGCCAGGAACGCTGGACGGTCGATGTCAGCCTCGAGCTGCCCGAGCCCGAGCAGATCCTGCCCGAGATCCCGCTGCCCGAGTAGGAACGTCAGCTCGTCACGCCACCCGCGCCGGGATCTCCGCCGCCGCTCTTCGTGTATCGCAGCAGCAGCTCGTCGCCGCCGCGCAGCACGCCGGCCAGTTCCATCGCCGTGGGCGCCGACTGCGGCGCCTGCGTGATGCGCATGGCAGAGCCCGCCTCGAGGGTCGGGGCGAGGGTGAGGCAGAGCTCGTCCACGACGCCTGCCTCGAGGAATGCCCCGAACAGGGTGGGCCCGCCCTCGGAATGGATCCGCCGGTGGCCCCGCGCCTCGAGCTGCGCGCGGACCACGGCCGGATCCACCACCGTCTCGCCCACATCGACGATCTCCGCCACCTCGGACAGGGCCGCCCGCCGTTCCGCCGGCGCCTCGGAGACGGTGAAGATCAGTGGCGTGACCGGGGCGTCGGTGAAGATCGGTGAGGCCGGATCGAGATCCAGACGCCGGGTCACCAGCGCGAAGACGGGCTGTGGCGCGAGGCCCTGCTCCACCCGCCAGCGCTCCGCCTCCTCGGGCAGCCGCATCCCGCCGTAGCCCTCCGCGCGCGCCGTGCCGGCCCCGAGCAGGACCACATCCGCCCACCGGCGCAGCAGCTCGAAGACGCGATGATCGGCCTCGTCGCCGAGCCCGCCGGAGAGCCCGTCGCGGGTGACCGCCCCGTCGAGGCTGGAGACGAAGTTCATCCGCAGCCAGGGGCCGGCGGGCGGCGCGTAGAGCTCGAGCAGCTGCTCGTCGGTCAGGTCCGCGCCGGGGGTGGGCCAGAGCGACTGGATCGAGGTCATGGGCGACTCCTGTAGGGCGGGCGAAGCTCAGGATGGGTGCTGCGGGGGCTGCGGGGGCTGCGGGGGAGCGGCGTGGTGCTGGCGCAGCGCGCGCAGATCCACCCGGTTCCCGCGGAAGGGAACATGCTCCTTCGCGAGCAGGGCCGGGGCGGTCCCGCCGTGGCAGGTCGCGGGAGTCCCGTCAGCGCGGAGGATCCGCCACCAGGGGATGGACTCGGAGATGAGGCCGACGATCCGGCCCACCTGGCGCGGGTGCAGGCCGGTCGCGAAGGCGATCTCCCCGTAGGTCATCACGCTGCCCGACGGGATCGTGAGGGCGACCGCGCGGACGGCAGCGGCGGGATCCTCCACGGCACCGTCCCTTCCTCGACCTTCTCCGAACCTGCGGAGCGCGCCAGCCCGGTCGTGACCGACGCAGGCTCCTGACCGACGCAGGCTCCTGACCGCACTGTATGCGCTCAGGCCCCCGTCATCGCTGTGATCTCCGAGCCAGCGCCACCGCCTGGAAGCAGGTCTATCGTGAGCAGGGAAGGACCCGATGTGCCCCGCGAAGATGCACCCTGCGAAGGAGAGTCGACATGACCGATCCGCTCTATCCCCAGGCCACCCCTGCCGTCAGCGCGCGCCGCAAGGAGCTGGCCCCGAAGATCGACAGCGCCTTCGCGGAGTTCAGCAAGGCCGTCTTCGAGGACGGCGCCCTGCCCGGAAAGACCAAGCAGCTGATCGCCGTGGCCGTCGCCCACGTGACCCAGTGCCCGTACTGCATCAAGGGGCACACCAAGCTCGCCTCCCGGGCAGGTGCCACGGACGAGGAGATCATGGAGTCGATCTGGGTGGCCGCAGAGATGCGGGCCGGTGGCGCCTACGCCCACTCCACCCTCGCGCTCGACGTCCTCAAGGGCCACGAGCACCACGCCTGACCTCCGCGCGGAGCGTCTTTCCACGGGGTAGAGCATCCCCGCTCAGCCCAGCGCGTCCTCAGCCGGCGATCTCCTCGAGCTGGCGCAGCCACTGCGCCTTCTTCTCGGCGCTCGCCCAGCTGATCTCGAGCGAGTTGCGTGCCAGCAGCACCACCTCGGCGCGGGTGAGCTGCTGCGCCTCGGCGAGCACCGCGATGTTCTCGCTCACGTAGCCACCGAAGTACGCGGGATCGTCGGAAGCGATCGAGACCTTCAGCCCCTCACGCAGCAGGGCCGCGATCTCCGCACCCTTCATCTGGTCGGTCACGAAGGAGTTCGAGACGGGGCAGCAGGTGAAACCGATGCCGCGCTGCTTCGCCTCGGCGACCAGCGCCGGGTCCTCGAGGATGTTGGTGCCATGGTCGATGCGCTCCACCCCGATCGTGTGCAGCACGGTCGCGATGTTCTGGATCGACTGCTCCTGGTCGATGTCGCAGTGCATCGTCAGCCGGTAGCCGGCGTCCTTCGCGGCGGCGAACACCGCCGCGAACTTCTCCGGCGGGTTGCCGCGCTCATCGGAGTCCAGGCCCACGCCCACGATCCGGTCGCGGTAGGGGAGCGACGCGGCGAGGGTCTCCTCGGCGGAGTCGGCGCTGTGATCCCGCAGGAAGCACATGATCAGCGCGGCATCGATGCCGAGCGACGGAGCCTCCTGCACCGCGGACCACAGCCCGTCGATCACGGTCGCGAAGGAGATGCCGCGGCTGGTGTGCGCCTGGGGATCGAAGAAGATCTCCGCACGCACCACCCCGTCGGCCGCCGCGCGGCGCAGGTAGGCGAGGGCCAGGTCGCGGAAGTCCTGCTCGGTGACCAGCACCTCCATCGCCGGATAGTAGACGGCCAGGAAGCTCGTGAGATCGGTGAAGGAGTAGGTGTCCCGCACCTGCTCGACCGTGCTCTGACCGATATCCACGCCGTTGCGCTGAGCCAGCTCGAGCTTCAGCTCCGGCTCGAGCGTCCCCTCGATGTGCAGGTGCAGCTCGGCCTTCGGCAGGGAATCGATGAACGCGCGATCGATGCTGGTCATGGGGGGTGAGATCTCCTCGGTGGGGTGGGTGCTGATCACTGGCAGGGTACGCGCAGGGACCTGCGAGTTCGGTCGGCGGGCGAGCGATGGTGACCGTAATCCATATGTCACGCTATGAACGTCCCATAGTGCAACTTAGGGACTCGTGGTCTACTGGCGGCAGCGGCAGCCCGCCGCGCCCCGTGTTCGCTCCACTCCTCAGGAGACCCTCCATGGCGTCCTTCACCCGTCGGTCCGTACTCGCGCTCAGCATCTCGGTGCCCGCTCTGGCCACCCTCGCGGCGTGCGGTGCGAGCAGCGGTGGGGCGGCGGCCGGCGGGGAACCGGCCAGCGGCGGCACACTCGTCTACCTCGAGCCGCAGACCTGGACCACGCTGTACCCGCCGTCGGCCGGCTTCTATCCCAACGGTGGGATAGTCAACAACGTCACCGACCGCCTGCTGCACCAGAACCCGGAGACCCTCGAGCTGGAGCCGTGGATCGCCACCGCCCTGCCCGAGGTCAACGAGGACGCCACCGAGTACACCTTCACCCTGCGTGAGGGCGTCACCTACTCCGACGGCAGCCCGCTGGATGCCGAGAACGTGGTGAAGAACCTCGACCTCTTCGGCCTCGGTGACGCCGCCCGCGCCCTGACCGTCTCCGAGGCGATCAACAACTACGACCGCGGCGAGGTCATCGACCCCGTCACCGTGCGCTTCCACTTCACCGCCCCGGCGCCGGGCTTCGCCCAGGCCGTCTCGACCATCAACTCCGGCCTGCTCTCCTCGGCCACGCTGGACCGTGACGGGCAGCAGTTCGGCCCCGGCAACGCGACGGAGATCATCGGCTCGGGACCCTTCGTGATCGCCGAGGAGAAGCTCGGCACCCAGGTCAACCTCGCCGTCCGTGAGGACTACGACTGGGCGCCCGCCTCCCTGCAGCACACCGGCCGCGCGCGCCTGGACGGGATCGACATCATCGTCGCCGCCGAGGACAGCGTGCGCGTGGGCACCGTGACCTCCGGCCAGGCCCATCTCGCCCGTCAGATCGAAGCACCGGACGAGCCCCAGTTCGCCGCCGAAGGGCTGTCCCTGCACGCCGCGGCGACCAACGGCGTGAACAACGGCCTGAACTTCCGCTTCCGCGACCCGCTCTTCGAGGACATCCGCACCCGGCAGGCACTGATCGCCGCGATCGACCGGCAGGCGATCGTGGACACCCTGTTCACCGCGAACTATCCGCTGGCCACCGGGGCGCTGGCCACCACGGCTCTGGGCCACCTCGACACCTCCGAGCACTACGCCCACGACCCCGAGATCGCGATCTCGCTGCTCGAGGAGGCCGGCTGGGTCGCCGGGCCCGACGGCACCCGGGCCAAGGACGGCGTCCCGCTCACCCTCACCGCCAACGAGGCCCTCCCGCAGCCGCGCTCGCGCGAGGTGATCACCCTGATCCAGGAGCAGCTGGCCGAGTTCGGGATCACCGTGACCCTGCTGTCCGGGGACCAGGCCGCGCAGGACGCCGCCCGCGCCGAGCCCGGCACCGTGCAGGTGTACCACTCGATGGTGGGCCGCGCGGACTTCGATGTGCTGAAGTCCCAGTACGCCTCCGACAACCGCAACGTCCTGCTGAACCTCGAGCCCGACGGCAGCATCGGCGACCCGGAGCTGGACGAGCTGCTGGCCGCGGTCGCCTCCACCCCGGGCGCGGAGGGTCGCACCGAGGCGTCGGCCGCCGCCCAGACGCACCTGGCCGAGCAGGCCTATATCCTGCCGCTGTTCGAGGAGCCGCAGGTCTTCGGCCTCGCCGACGCCGTGCAGGGCTTCGCCACCGAGTCCGTGGGCCGGCCGAGCTTCCTCGGCACCTGGCTCGCCGGCTGAGGGCCCCGGTGCACTACGTCCTGCGCCGCACGGGCGGCGCCGTGCTGGTCCTGGTCCTCGCGTTCACCGCCGCCTACGTGATGCTCACCGCCCTGCCCGGGGATGCGGTGATGGCCCGCTACGGCAGCCCTGACCTGGGGCTCTCCGCCGCAGAGCTCGCCGAGATCCGTGCCGCCTACGGGGCCGACCAGCCTGCCCTGGTGCAGTACTTCGACTCGGTCACCTCGTTCCTGCGCGGCGACCTGGGCTACTCCGTGCAGACCGGTGCCTCCGTCTCCGCTCTGCTCACCGAGGCGCTGCCTGCCACGCTGACCCTCGCGGCGCTGGGCCTGGTCGTCGCGGTGACCCTCGCCGTGGTCATCGCCTTCATCGCCACCCACGGGAGCCTCCGCCACCTCGGCGCCACCCGGGCCCTGCGCGGCGCTCTGCGGGGCCTGCCCCCGCTGATGGTCTCGCTGCCGGTGTTCTGGATCGGGATCATGCTGCTGCAGGTGTTCTCCTTCCAGCTGGGACTGGTCCCGGTGCTCAGCGCGAGTCCGCTCCAGGCGCTGATCCTGCCGGTGATCACCCTCGCGATCCCGATCGCGGCGCCGCTGGCCCAGGTGCTGATCCGCTCGATCGACGAGGTCTCCTCCCAGCCCTTCGTCGCCGTCACCCGCGCCCGCGGCGCCTCCACTTGGTGGGTGCTCACCCGCAGCATCGCCCGCAACGCCCTGCTGCCCAGCCTGACCATGGCCGGACTGCTGTTCGGAGAGCTGGTGGGCGGTGCGGTGGTCACCGAGACCGTGTTCGGCCGGATGGGGGTGGGGCAGCTGACCGCGCAGGCGGTCGCCGCCCGCGACACCCCCGTGCTGATGGCGGTGGTGGTGCTCTCCGCGGTGGTGTTCGTGCTGATCAACCTGGTGGTGGACCTGCTCTACCCGGTGCTCGATGCCCGACTGCGCAGCTCCGCCTCCGCGCCTGCTGCTCCTGTTCCCGCCAAGAGAGCGATGGTGCCGGCCTGATGAGCATCCTGACCCGCACCACCGCCCCGCGCCCCCGCACCCCCCTCGGGGCCGACGAGCCCGCCCCCGGGGCCGACACCGGGGCCTCCCCCGGGGCCGCCCCGGGGGCCGTCGGGGGCGACCGTTCACCGCTGCAGCGAAATGGCACCCAGCGACTGACTGCCCGGCGCCTCGCCCGGCGCCTCACCAGCCTGCGCCCCACCGTGGCGCTCTCCGCGCTGGTGCTGCTGCTCGCGCTCGCCTGGGCCCTGGCCCCGGGCCTGTTCACCGGCTTCAGCCCCACCGCCTCGACCACCGAGGCGCTCCAGGCCCCGAGCGCCGCACACTGGTTCGGCACCGACTCCACCGGACGGGACCTCTACTCCCGCGTGGTCCACGGCGCCTCCCACTCGATCACCGCCGCGCTGATCGCGGTCGCCGTGGGACTCGTCGCCGGCACCACGATCGGGGTGCTCGCCGGGACCGTCGGCGGACTCGTCGAGGAGGCGCTGATGCGCCTGGTCGACGTGCTGCTGGCCATCCCGGGCCTGCTGCTGTCGCTGTCGGTGGTGATCCTGCTCGGCTTCGGCACCACGAACGCCGCGATCGCCGTGGGGATCACCTCCATCGCGACCTTCGCCCGGCTCTCCCGCTCCCGGGTGCTCGAGGTGCGGCGCAGCGAGTACGTCGAAGCCGCCTACGGCTCCGGCGGCACCCTGCCCGCCATCCTCTGGCGCCACATCCTGCCCAACTCCGCAGCCCCCGTCCTGGCGCTCGCCGCGCTGCAGCTGGGCTCCGCGATCCTGCAGATCTCCACCCTCGGATTCCTCGGCTACGGTGCCCCGCCGCCCACCCCCGAATGGGGGCTGCTGATCGCCGAGGGCCGCGACTACGTCGCCACCGCCTGGTGGTTGACCCTCCTGCCCGGCCTGGCCGTGGCCGCCGTGGTCCTGTCCACCAACCGCCTCAGCGCAGCCCTGGGACAGGGGGAGCAGTCATGAGCAACCCGCCCCTGCTCGAGATCACCGACCTGTCCATCAGCTACCGCAGCCGCCGCGGCGCCGTCGACGCGGTGCGAGGGATCGACCTGTCCGTCGCCCGCGGCCAGGTCACCGCGCTGGTCGGCGAATCCGGGTCCGGCAAGTCCTCCGCCGCCCACGCCGCGATCGGGCTGCTGCCCGGTAACGGCCAGGTCATCGGCGGATCGATCACGCTCGGCGGCCAGCACGGCGCGCGCGAGCAGCTGGTGGGCCTGCCCGAGCATGCCTGGCGCGAGCTGCGCGGCACCCGCATCGGCCTGATCCCGCAGGACCCCACCAGCTCGCTGGACCCCGTGCGCACCATCGGCGCGAGCGTCGCCGAGCCGTTGCGGATCCACGGCTGGCGCGACCGCGACCAGATCACCGTCCGCGTGCACGAGCTGCTGGAGCGGGTGGGCCTGGACGACCCCGAGACCCGCGCCCGCCAGTACCCCCACGAGCTCTCCGGCGGGATGCGCCAGCGGGTGCTGATCGCTGCCGCCCTCGCCCTGGACCCGGATCTGCTGATCGCCGACGAACCCACCAGCGCGCTGGATGTCACCGTCCAGGCCACGGTGCTGGATCTGATCGACGAGCTGCGCGAGGCGACCGGCGCGGGAGTCCTGCTGATCACGCACGACCTCGCCGTCGCCGCTGACCGCGCCGATGAGCTGGTGGTGATGCGCAGCGGCCGCATCGAGGAGTCCGGCCGCTCCGCGGAGGTGCTCGCCGCCCCGTCGGCCGCGTACACCCGCACCCTGCTGGCCGACGCCCCCTCCCTGCGGCAGGTCGTCGAGCGCAGCCCTCACCGACCCGACCCCGGGACCACCCCGCTGGTGCGGGTGCGGGAGCTGCGCCAGGAGTTCACCCGCCCCGGCGGGGAGCCGTTCGTCGCGGTCGACGGGATCTCCTTCGACATCGCCCCCGGCACCACCCACGCCCTGGTGGGGGAGTCCGGCTCCGGCAAGACCACCACCGGGCGGGCGATCGCCGGCTTCCGCCGTCCCACCGCGGGCAGCATCGAGGTGGCCGGCACCGAGGTGACCGCGATCGGGAAAGGCAGGGCGCTGCGGGAGTTCCGCGCCACCGTGCAGCTGGTCCACCAGAACCCCTTCGGCTCCCTGGACCCGAGGCAGTCCATCGCCGCGATCCTCGAGGAGCCGCTGCGCAACACCCGCCGCGGCACCCGGGCCGAGCGCCGCACCGCCGCCCTGCACCACCTCGAGCTGGTCTCCCTGCCGCCGGAGGTCGCCGACCGTCGGCCGCGCGAGCTCTCCGGCGGGCAGCGCCAACGGGTCGCGATCGCGCGTGCCCTGATCCTGCAGCCCGAGCTGGTGGTGCTCGACGAGGCGGTCTCCGCTCTGGACGTCACCGTGCAGGCGCAGATCCTGCGCCTGCTGGCCCGCCTGCAGGAGGAGCTCGGCCTCACCTACCTGCTGATCTCGCACGACCTCGCCGTGGTGCGCCAGGTCGCGGACACCGTCTCGGTGCTGCGCCGCGGCCAGCAGGTCGAGGCGGGCCCCGTGGGCCGGGTTCTGGAGAACCCCCAGCACGAGTACACCCGGGCGCTGCTCGCCGCGATCCCCGGCGCGGGCCGTCCCGCGGCGGCACCCGGCCCTTCATCCGCCTCCAGCTCCGCACCCGCCACTGCACCCGCCCGCAGCTCTCTCCCCGAAGAGGTTTCCGCCCCATGACCGGACCCCGATTGGGCCTGTTCACCCGCCTGCTCGAGAACGCCCCCGCTGCCGATCGCTACCGCTTCGCCCTCGAACAGATCCGCCATGCCGATCAGCTCGGCTTCGCCTCCGCCTGGGTGGCCCAGCACCACTTCGGCGAGCACGAGGGCGGGCTGCCCTCACCCTTCGTGCTGCTCGCCGCCGCGGCGCAGCACACCACCGACATCGCGCTCGGCACCGCCGTGCTCACCCTGCCGATCGATGACCCGCTGCGCGCCGCGGAGGACGCCGCCGTGCTCGACGCCCTCTCAGGCCGCCGGGTGCAGCTGGGCATCGCCGCCGGCGGCACCCCCAGCTCCTTCCCGGCCTTCGGCCGCGACCCCGCCGCGCGCCGGGAGCTGTACGCCGAGCACCTCGAGGTGCTGCGGAACACGCTCGCCGGGCGCGGGATCCGCGGTACGGACTCGCAGATCTACCCGCCCGCCGGCGACCTCGACGAGCGGATCTGGCAGGCGACGTTCTCCGCCGACGGCGGCCGCCGCGCCGGGCAGGCGGGGGACGGGCTGTTGCTCTCGCGCACCCAGCCGCGCCCCGACGGGAAGCACGACCTGCCGCTGCACGCCCTGCAGCTGCCGATCATCGAGGCCTATCGCAGCGCGCTGCCCGACGGTGCTGCGCCGCGGATCCTCGCCTCCCGCACCGCACTGGTGGTCGACCCTGCGCAGCGTGCCCGCGCCCTGCAGCTCGCCGAGCCCGGGCTGCGGAAGCTCGCCGCGACCCAGCCCGGCTTCGACGCCTCCGGGGCGAGCCTCACGGAGCTGATCGCCGTGACCGACACCCACGTCGGCACCGCCGAGGAGGTCACCGCGTCGCTTGCGGCCGACGCCTCGCTGCGCGAGGTGACCGACGTATCCTTCCAGGTCCACTCGATCGACGCCGGGCACGAGCTGACCCTGCGCAGCCTCGAGCTGCTGGCCACCGAGGTCGCCCCGCAGCTCGGCTTCGCGACCGGTCCGGCTGCCGCGCGGGAGCTCCGCGAGGCGCATCGGGTGCCCGTCGCCTGAGCGCCGGGCCGGGCCGGGTGCGGGGCCCCGCCCGTTACCGCCCCGGTTCTACCGTTCGGCCCGGAGAGTTGCCGCCCTCTCCCGCACTGAATAGCGTGGAGAGCAGTCCGAGCAGTTCATCGACATGATCGACCAGGAGGAGCTCCCATGAACGACACCGTCAAGGTCCCCACCCCCGCCGGCGCGAAGCGTACGAAGAAGGAGAACGCTGAGAGCGGCTTCCTCGCTCCCGCCGCGCTCGCCAAGAACCTCCAGGCCGTGCTCGTGGACCTCACCGCACTGCAGCTGGTGGGCAAGCAGGCCCACTGGAACATCGTGGGCCCGAACTTCCGGGACCTGCACCTGAACCTCGACGAGATCGTCGACATCGCCCGCGCCAGCGGCGACCAGGTCGCCGAGCGCATGCGTGCCCTCCATGCCACGCCCGACGGCCGGCCGGCCGTGGTCCCCGAGCAGACCTCCCTGCCCGAGTTCCCCCAGGGCGAGGTGCTCACCCACGATGCGATCGACCTGATGGTCACAGCGATCGAGAGTGTGGTCGGCACCATGCGCGACGTCCACGACGAGGTCGACGAGGCCGACCCCACCTCGGCGGACATCCTGCACGGCATCCTCGAGCAGCTCGAGCAGCAGGCCTGGTTCCTCAGCGCGGAGACCCGCACCCCGAAGACGAGCTGAGGCCGCGCCCTACCCCTCCGGCGCCACGTTGTAATTGATGCGGAACAGGTTCCCGGGGTCGTAGCGCTGCTTGACCCG
Source organism: Brachybacterium sp. (assembly GCF_052095815.1). Classification (NCBI taxonomy): domain Bacteria; kingdom Bacillati; phylum Actinomycetota; class Actinomycetes; order Micrococcales; family Dermabacteraceae; genus Brachybacterium; species Brachybacterium sp. The sequence continues at coordinate 78,438 of NZ_JBQDLF010000007.1, forward strand.
CTGCAGCCGGCGATAGGTCTCCTCGCCGTAGATGCGACGGGAGTAGTCGTTCAGGGGATGGGCGAACTCGCGGGCCCGGAAGTTCACGTACTCACCCTGCTCGCTGAGCTGGTCCATCACCGCGTGGGCCTGCTCGGCGAAGGCGGTGAGGCGAGCATCCTCCTCCGCGTCCTGCCAGAACCCGTAGATGGCCATCCAGAAGCGGGAGCTGCGATTGGGGAAGGCGGTGGACTCCTCGGGCACGCGGGCGAAGGCTCCGCCGAGGTGGTGGATGTCCACGGCGGTGCCCCTGCCGGGGATCGCCGAGGCGATCGCGGTGAGCGCATCCAGCGCGTCCTCGTCCATCCGGGAGAAGGCCGCGTTGCGCCAGAACCCGCGGGCACCGTCCGGGAACAGCTCGTCCATGGCGCTCTGCCACTGCGGCCAGGAGATCGGGCCCGAGGTCTGGTCATCCGGCGGAGCGGCCCGGCGCAGGCGGTCCAGCAGCAGGTTCCCCGCCCTCACGTCATCTCCCACGTACGCGCAGCGGATGATCAGCCATGCCTCATCGCCCATCCCGAGGTTCTCGGGCATGACCATCACCGTGAGGATCGTGGTGAGCGTATCGGGCAGGTCGCGGCTCCAGCGCTCGAAGGCCGCGAGTGCGCGGCGCCAGCGGGCGGGCTGGTAGAACAGGGTCGCGCCGAGCACCGTCTCCGGCAGCGACACCGCACGGTAGGTGAAGGAGGTGACCACCCCGAAGTTGCCGCCGCCGCCGCGCAGGCCCCAGAACAGATCGGGGTTCTCGCTCGTGCTCGCGGTCAGGTGCGTGCCGGCGGCGGTGATCACCTCGGCGCGCACCAGCCGGTCCAGCGCCAGTCCTGCCCGTCGCACCAGCCAGCCCACGCCGCCGCCGAGCGTCATCCCGGCGATCCCGGGCGTGGACACCGTCCCCAGCGGTACGGCCAGGCGGTGAGGGGAGGTCGCGGCGTCGACGTCGGCCGCGAGAGCGCCGGGCCCGGCCGTCACCAGGCGGCTCTCCGGATCCACGGTCACCTCCCGCAGGCCGCTGAGGTCCAGCACGATCCCGTCGTCGATGGTGCCGAGGCCCGCGATGCTGTGCCCGCCGCCGCGCACCGCGAGCGGCAGCCCGGTCTCCCGGGCGGTCTCCAGCACGGGGATGACCTCGGCCGCGGAAGCGACGCGCACGATCGCCAGCGGATACCGGTCGATCATCCCGTTCCACACCGCGCGGGCCTCGTCATAGCCCTCATCGCCCGGTTCGAGGAAGGTGCCGTCGATGCGGTCGCGCAGCCGCAGCAGCGCCGGCCTCGCCTCGGGAACCGGGTATCCGTTGATCGTCATCGCTGCCAGAGCTCCCTGCACCGGTGGGCGAGCCTCGCCCACGATCTGGGCGGGTGAACCGCGGACGTCCTCGTCCTCGTATCCGATCAGCCGGACCGGAACCATGTGCGGCACCTGCCATGGTCTGCGTGAATCCTGCTCTCGACGGTACCCCTGCGGGTACGGGGGAGCAATGGCCCAACCGCCCGGCAGGTCGGGCGGGCAGGCCCAGGACGCGGCCACCGATCGCCGGATGCTCCTTGTCCCTCGCCTGACGCCTGCTGGATAGGCTCAGCAGTACTCGCAGCGCCGCCCCCACGCGCGCTGCATCGAAGGAGGATCCGTGCCCAGCATCGTGCAGCTCGACGCCATCACCCAGGACGACCTCATCGCCGCCGGCGCGACTCGCTGGGCCCGTGGTGGGGACGTGATCGGTGCGTTCGTCGCCGAGATGGACTTCGGGGTCCCCGCGGCGGTCACCGAGCGCCTGTACGCCGAGGTGGAGCGGGGCGCGTTCGGCTACCTCCCCGCCCGGCTCGCCGCCGAGCTGCCGCAGGCCACCGCCGGATTCCTCGCTCGGCAGACCGGCTGGGTCGTGGATCCCGCGCACATTCACGAGATGCCGGACGTCATCTCGATCTTCCAGGCCGTGATCGGGAACTTCCTGCGCCCGGACTCGAAGATCATCGTGCCCACCCCGTCCTATATGCCGTTCCTCGAGGTGCCGCCGCTGATGGGGCGTGAGGTCATCGAGGTCGAGATGCTCCGCGACGACTCCGGCTGCTACCGCTACGACCTCGCCGCGCTCGAAGCCGCATTCGACGCCGGCGGTGAGCTGCTGGTGCTGTGCAACCCCCACAATCCCACCGGCAGGGTCTTCACCGGCGAGGAGATGGACCCGCTCATCGACCTGGTGGATCGCAAGGGCGGGCGCGTGTTCTCCGACGAGATCTGGATGCCGCTGGTGCTCGAGGGCCAGCACCTTCCGTACGCCTCGCTCAGCGATACCGCAGCAGGCCACACGATCACCGCCATCTCGGCATCCAAGGCGTTCAACCTGCCCGGGCTGAAGTGCGCACAGCTGATCACCAGCAACGACGCCGACCGCGACCATTTCGCGACCGTCGGCCACTTCGCCCGCCACGGCGCCGCGAACCTGGGCCTCGCCGCCACCTCGGCCGCCTACACCGAGGCAGGGGAGTGGCTGGAGGACGTCGTCACCTACCTGCGCCGCAACCGCGACACCCTCACCGAGCTGGTCCGCACCCTGCTGCCGAGGGCCCAGCTGACCGCGATGGAGGGCACCTATGTCGCCTGGCTCGACCTGCGCGCTTACGGCATCACCGGCTCCCTGCACGACCACCTGCTCGAGACCGCCCGCGTCGAATGCACCGACGGCACCGATTGCGGCGCCGTCGGAGCCGGACATGTGCGGCTGATCTACGCGATGCCGCAGCCGCTGCTCATCGAGGCGGTCACCCGCCTCGCCCGGGTGCTGGAGCCCGTGAAGAGCGGCGACGGGTTCGTCGTCAGTTGATTCGTGCACGGAGTGCGCCGTCGGAGAGAGCGCGTCGTGAGCTGGATGTCGCGCGGCATCCCTTCAGCCGTCATCATGGGAGACATGCCGAAGAAGCGCAGAACACGACGCGACCACCGCGAACAGACAGGTCCCGGCCCTGACCGGCACAGCACCGGTACCCGCCGCTGGGAGCGGGATGTCGAGGCGCTACTCGCACAGTTCGTGCTGTCGCGCCGGGACGCTGTCTCCGTGGCGACGGCGGACTCGGAGGCATCCCATGTCGAGCAGCTGCTGCGACTGAAGGCGGAGCAGCTGGAGAGCCCTGACCCCACCTACTGGACCGGGGAGCTCATCGAGGTGCTGCTCACCGAGGTGGCGCCCCGGAAGGTGGTCCAGCCGCGGGAGATGGTGATGGCGCAGGGCCCGGCGCTCGGGCAGTTCCTCGGCTTCCTGCAGGAGTCCGGCCGCCGACACCCCGACGGGCTCACGGCCGATGACGCCCAGGAGCTCCTGGCGGAGCTGGAGTTCACGACGCTCGAAGCGGCCGACGACCCCTCCCGTCGTACCTTCTCCGGGAACATCCTCACCTACGCCCAGACCCTCGGCGTCGAGCTCGACGACGCCGAGACCCTGGAAGACTTCATGACCTGGTACAACACAGAGCTCACCGTGGTAGAACGCCATGAGCTCAGCGACACAGGGCAGCTGCGGAACCCCTCCCGTCCCTACATCCCCGGTGCTCGCAGCCCAGCGCTCGGAGCCGGCAGCGGCTCCGCCTTCTTCTCCCATGCCCCGGCACCGGAACCTGTCAGCACGGACCCTGCGGCCTCCGCCGGTGCGGAGGCGCTCGGCTGGCCCTGGTTCCTCCCGCAGGACGGGCTGTCGCGCAGCGCCCTGGAGAGCTCCGTCGACGTCGACGAGGACCCGGTCGGAGCGGCGGCCGTCTACGCCGAGATCCCTCTGGTGCGCGGCGCCGTGCGCCTGCTCGAGCACGTGGGCGAGGGCCGCCGGATCACCTCCACCGGCGCGCTGCGCATGGCCGACGTCCGCGCCCTGGTCGAGGCATGGCAGCTCGACCTCGGCGAGCAGAAGCTCACCACGATGTGGCAGGTCGGCCCGATCGTCGGCCCCTGGAACGCCCTGGTCAGCGGCGGCTGGCTGGAGCTGAGCAGCACCCGGGTCACGCCGGGGCAGGGGCTGACGCCCGCGGTCCCGCAGACGGAGGACCCTGCGGCCTTCGTCCGCTTCTCCCGGGCGCTGCTCATGCTGCTGATCCTCGACACCCTGCAGCAGGGGCCCGAGGGGGGTGGCCTGTTCGGCGGCCCCGACACCTTCGCGGCTCTGATGCACACCATCGCGCCCGGCGGACTCGCACTCCCGGCCACGATCCGCGTCGCGCTCGACCGTGACCTGGTCCCGGCGGACCTCGGCGGTGACCCCGACATGGACGAGATCCAGCGGTACTGGCAGACGGGACGGGACCTGGCAGCGCTCGCGACCTACGGACTGCTGGTGCGCGAGGCCTCCCCGGACGGGAACGACCTCCGATTCCACGGCACCGTCGAGGTGATCGTCGAGGCCTTCGGCGCACTGGAGATGCAGGAGGAGTATGAGGGTCTGGGGTGAACACGGCGATGCGGACGTCGCGGACCACATGACGTTCGCCGTCCCGGCGTCGATCCTCTCGCCGTGGATCTGTACGGCGCGGTCACGCGTCGTCCGAGCGCCGCACCTCATGCACCGTGAGTCCGTCGATCCCCTCGAAGTCCTTCGGGTTCGCCGTGTAGACCGGCAGTTCCCGGGACATCGCGACGGCGGCGATCAGTGCGTCGTAGGCGCGGGCGGCAGGCTTGCGGCCTGAGGCGCGCAGCGCCGCGGCGACCAGCCCGAAGGCGCGTGCCGCAGAGCTGTCGAAGGGGATCGGCTCGAAATCTGCTTCCGCCTGCTGCAGATGTGCCTGCCGCGCCGCCCGCACGGAGGCTGACCGGGCCGCGTGAGGGCCGACCGAGAGTTCGGCGAGGGTGATCGCAGTGATGCTAGGCCTCGAGGGCAGGGATGACGGGTCCAGCGAGGCAAGATCGATCAATGCCGAGGTGTCCAGCACTCCATGGCTGTCCGGGTGCGTCACAACGCTGGATCGATCAGCTCGTCGATCTCGGCCTGCAGCTCTGCTGCATCGATCGCAGGCAGTGAACGCCGATGGGCGATCAGCGTCTCGACGGAGAGTGCCCGTCGAGGAAGGGGGCCGACGGCGGCGACGGGCTCGCCGTCCCGCGTCACGGTGAGCGTCTCCCCGTGCTCAACCCGACGAAGCACTTCGGCGCTGCGATTCCGTAGGTCTCTGACCGTCACTCCGTTCATGAAGGGAGTGTATCACCGGTGATACCGAAGCCCATGGCGCAGGTTCTGCGGTCAGCCCCCGATTCGGCGTGCAGGCGGCGTGGTGGGCAGCATTGGCTGCTCAGCTCGCGGCTCTCAGCTCACCGCCCGGCGAACACTGCGACGCTCACGGCGGTCTCCTCCGGCTCGCCCTGATCGACCGAGCGCTGCACCGTCCACGGCTCGCCGCGGTCGAAGGTCTCGGCGATGCCACCAGAACTCTGTCTCCTGTGAGCTGTGAACGGCTGTGGAGCGTTCAAGACCTCACGAGCGACAGAAATCCGGTGGCGAGACCGGTGGCGAGATCAGGCGGAACGCCGCCAGAGGAAGCAGTGCGTCACACCGCTGTCAGCAGTGATCTTCTCCAGGTGGAAGCGGTCCTCGAGATCCTCCGGCCGATCCCAGAGCTTCAGGCCCGTCCCCAGCGCGATCGGCGCGATCGCCACGTGCAGCTCGTCGACCAGGTCTGCGTCGAGGAAGGCGCGCAGGGTGGTGACACCCCCACCGAGCCGCACATCGAGCCCATTCGCTGCCTTTCTCGCCTGTTCAAGTGCCTCAGCCGGGGTGGCGTCGAGGAAGTGGAAGGTTGTCTCGCCCTTGACCAGCGGCGGGCGCGGGTGGCTCGTGAGCACGAAGACAGGGGTGTGGAACGGTGGTTCCTCACCCCACCAGCCCTCCCATGTCTCGTCGGGCCAGGGGCCGGACTTGGGGCCGAACTTGTGACGGCCCATGATTTCGGCGCCGATGCCGTGGGTGAAGTCGCGGGTCAGGCGGTCCTCGAAGCCTCGGCTGCCGCCGGCGTCCGTGCGGTTGGGCCAGCTCGCGGTGCCCGCAGCCCAGCTCATCAGCTCCATCGGATTCACGTCGTGGCCGAAGGGCTGCTCGAGCGTCTGGTCCTCGCCGGCGGCGATACCGTCGCGGGAGACAGTGAAGTTCTGGACGCGCAGGCGCTGCGACATGGGTGGGTCCTCTCGGAGGGGTCCGGGCCGCCCATCCTGCTCCTCGCGGGCGTGGCTGTCACGCCTGGTGCTCACGCCCGAACCCGTCAACCCCACTCTTGGCACTGAAGGGCGGCACGCCCGACCCTCAGGCATGACCGTGGCGGCCCCACCACGTGGAGCCGCCACCGAGAACTGCGCGCAGACCGGGCTCTCGCCCGGGCCGGATCAGTCCCGCTTGTCCTTGTCGCCGAACATCCCCTCAGCGGCACCCTTCACGGAATCGCGGGCGTCCTGGAGCTTGTCCTTCGCCTCGGCCTTGCCCTGCTGGGCCTGACCCTCGGTCTCGGTCTGCTTGTCGCCGGTGGCCTTGCCGAAACCTTCCTTGGCCTGGCCGCCCAGCTTGTCCTTCGCGTTCTCGAACTTCTCGTCGGTGCTCATCGCGTACCTCCTGATGTCGAGGGTCCGCGCCGATAATGCGCGGTGATGGCGAGTGTAGAACGACAGCGCCGGTCGGGTCCGACCTTCCGGTCGGAGCCGATGCGCCTGCGCGTCAGCCCTTCGACGCCCCGGTGACCGCGTCCCGGAACCAGTCGACGTCACGCCTGGCACACACTCATCTCACCTGCTGCGCCGTCAGCGGGATCCGACCCCCGGCCAGGACCATGCCCACCTGGCGCTCCGAGAGCCGGTGCGCCAGGCGCACCTCGCGCCCGCCGATCGTCGCGCTCAGGCTTCGACCCTCGTGCAGCGCCGCGTGTACGCCCTCGAGGATCACCTCATCGCCGACCGCGATCGACTCCAGATCCGCAGGGTCCTCGAACTCGAGCGGCACGATCCCGAAGTTCGCGAGGTTCTGCCAGTGGATCCGGGCGAAGCTCACCGCGATCACGGCCTGCAGCCCCAGGTAGCGCGGGGCGATCACCGCGTGCTCGCGCGAGGAGCCCTGTCCGTAGTTCTTCCCGGCCACCACCACGTGTCCGCCGTCGGTCTCCCGGGCCCGGCGCGGGTAGTCCTTGTCGATCCGGGTGAAGGCGAAGTCGGCGATGCGCGGGATGTTGGAGCGGAAGGGCAGCACCTGGGATCCGGCCGGGAGGATCTCGTCGGTGGAGACGTCATCGCCCATCACCAGCAGCGTGGGCACCGCGAGGCGGTCCGCGACCGGCGCGAAGTCCGGCAGCGAGGAGATGTTGGGTCCCTTGACCAGTTCGACGGACAGCGCCTCCTGCTCGGGCAGCGGTGGGATCAGCATGTCGCTCATCTGCGCGTACTGCCCGGGCAGCGTGGGTCGCGGATACGGGAGGTCGTGGCTGGCCTCGAGGGTGCGTGGATCGGTGATCGTCCCGGTCAGCGCCGAGGCGGCTGCGGTCTCCGGGGAGCACAGCCACACCGCATCCTCCTCGGTGCCGGAGCGGCCCGGGAAGTTGCGGGGCATGGTGCGCAGGGAGTTGCGGCCGCTGGCGGGGGCCTGGCCCATTCCGATGCAGCCCATGCAGCCGGACTGGTGGATCCGGGCGCCGGAGGCGACCAGCGACCCCAGCCAGCCGCCGGTGATGAGGTCCGCCAGCACCTCCCGCGAGGTGGGGTTGATGTCCACCGACACCCGCGGGTCGGCCTGCCTGCCGTCGAGGATCTCAGCCACCACGGCGAAGTCCCGCAGCCCCGGATTCGCCGAGGAGCCGACGACCACCTGATTCACCGGCTCTCCGGCCACCTCCGCCACCGGCACCACGTTGCCGGGGGAGGAGGGGCGGGCGATCAGCGGCTCGAGCGCAGCGAGGTCGATGCGCTCGGTCAGGTCGTAGGTCGCGCCCTCGTCGGCCTCCCAGGGCTCGAACTGCTCGGCGCGGCCGACGGCCTCCAGGTAGTCGCGGGCGGCGTCGTCGGCCGGGAAGACTGTCGCGGTCGCCCCGAGCTCGGCGCCCATGTTGGCGATGACGTGCCGGTCCATCGCATCGAGCTGGGCGAGCCCCGAGCCGTGGTATTCGATGATGCGGCCCACGCCGCCGCTGACCCCGTGACGGCGCAGCATCTCCAGCACCACGTCCTTCGCGCTGACCCAGTCCGGCAGGTTCCCGGTCAGCTCGACGCCCCAGATCTCCGGCAGGGTGACGTACAGCGGCTGGCCCGCCATCGCCATCGCGACCTCGAGCCCGCCCACGCCGATCGCCAGCATCCCCAGTGCCCCGGCCGCGCAGGTGTGGGAGTCCGAACCGATCAGCAGCGCGCCCGGACGACCGAAGTGTGCCTGGTGGACGGGATGGGAGACGCCGTTGCCGGCCTTGGAGAACCACAGCCCGAAGCGCTGGGCGGCGGACTGCAGGAACAGGTGGTCGTCGGGGTTCTTCTCATCGGTCTGCAGCAGGTTGTGGTCCACGTACTGCACCGACAGCTCGGTGCGGACCCGGTCCAGGCCCATCGCCTCCAGCTCGAGCATGACCATGGTGCCGGTGGCGTCCTGGGTGAGGGTCTGGTCGACCCGCAGGCCGATCTCGGCTCCGAGCTCCAGCGACCCCTCCACCAGGTGAGCGGCGATGAGCTTCTGCGCGACGTTGCGGGGCATGGCACTGTCCTCCTCGGAGAGCGGAACGCCGTCGAGGCCCGTCGGCGGACCTGCCTTCACCGTAGGCCCACCCACCCGCGAAAGCTATGGCCCGCGCTCCCTCCCCTGCTTCCAGCCCACGCAGCGGACTCGGCCTTGCTCCCCGCAGGGATCCGTGTACTCTCTCCCGCATGCAGAACCGTTGGTTTACCTATGCGAAGTCGGCCCTGGAGGGGCCGGCGGCCGTGTAGCGTCCCCAACCTCTCCAGAGCCGACAAGGGCAGAGCACATGCTCTGCCTTCGCCATTCCCCGGCGGGCTCTGAGCATCGGGTCCGCCCCTATGAAGGACAGGACCCATGACTCTTCTCGCCACAGCCCTCGCTGTCCCCGCAGCCCCTGCCGCTCCCGAGCGCCACATCGCGAGCTACACGCCGCTGCCCACCCCCGCTGAGCTCCTCGCTGAGCTCCCGCTCCAGCCCCACCACGCCGCCCAGGTCGCGGCTCACCGTGACCAGGTGCGCGCCGTGCTGGCGGGCACTGATGATCGGCTGCTGGTCGTCGTCGGCCCGTGCTCGATCCACGACCCGGAGGCCGGGCTCGACTACGCCCGCCGCCTCGCCGCGATGCAGGCGGAGGTGGGGGAGGAGCTGCTGCTGGTGATGCGCACCTACTTCGAGAAGCCGCGGACCACCGTGGGCTGGAAGGGCCTGATCAACGACCCGCACCTGAACGGCTCCCACGACATCGCCACCGGTCTGCGCCGCGCGCGGACCTTCCTGCGTGAGGTGACCGCGCTCGGCCTCCCGACTGCGACCGAGTTCCTCGAACCGATCAGCCCCCAGTACATCGCGGACCTCATCAGCTGGGGCGCGATCGGCGCCCGCACCACCGAGTCCCAGATCCACCGCCAGCTCGCCTCGGGCCTGTCCATGCCGATCGGCTTCAAGAACGGCACCGACGGCGGGATCCAGGTGGCGCTCGATGCGATCGCCGCGGCCTCCGCCCCGCAGTCCTTCCTCGGCATCGGGGCCGACGGGCGGGCGAGCCTCGTCGCCACCACCGGCAACCCGGACGCCCACCTGATCCTGCGCGGCGGGGCCGACGGGCCGAACTGGGGTCCCGGCCCGGTGCGGGAGGCCACCGAGCGCCTGGCCGGCGGTGCTCTGCCGCAGCGCCTGGTCATCGATGCCAGTCATGGCAACAGCGACAAGGACCACGTGCGCCAGGCCGAGGTGGCGAGGATGCTCGCCCCCCAGATCGCGGTGGACGGAGCGGCCGTGGCGGGTGTGATGCTCGAGAGCAACCTCGTCGCCGGTGCGCAGAAGCTCGACGTGGATGCCGGCCCCGCCGGCCTGGTGCGCGGCCAGTCCGTGACCGACAAGTGCATGGACTGGGGGACCACCGAGCAGGTGCTCCGCGACCTCGCCGCTGGGGCGCATCGTCGCCGCATGGCAGGGGAGCAGTGAGCGTGAGAGGACTGCCTCGGGCGTCGCGGCCGCCGGCCCCGGTGCCCGCCAGGAATATGCCTCTGCCCGCCCTTGCAGCCCAGGCCGAACGCCTGATCGAGCTCGAGGTCCACACCCTCGCCGGGCTCACCGAGCAGTCCCTGCGCGACGCCGCGGTGCAGTGGGGGAGCGACCGCTCCGACGCCCTGCTCGCAATCGACCCGGCGCTCGCGCCGCCGTCGGCCCTGACCCCGCTGCTGCGCCGCGGTGACAAGCCGGGCTTCGTGGTCGGGGACATGACCGATGCGGACCAGTTCGCCCCGACCGGGATCGAGCTGAGCGGCGAGGCGCTCTATCTGGTCGAGGGCCCGGACCGCGGGGACGAGTTCGAGAACGCCTCCCCGGCGGAGGCACTCACCGAGCTCACCGCCCGCAGCCGCACTCCGCTGCTGCTCACCGAGGGCATCCACTGGGTGCTCCAGCGCCCCGAGGTGCTCGAGCGCAACCACTGCTTCATGACCATCGGCTCGCGCCTGAAGAAGCCCAGCGGCACCTTCGACTCCCGCACCCCGGCGCTGTGGATCAGCAACGGCACCGGTCGCGACGGCAGGGAGCGGAAGGACGCCCCGAAGCTCGGCTGGTGCTGGTGGAACAACCGCCACACCTGGCTCGGCATCGCCTCCGCCGCGGGGCGCGCCGCCTGATCGCTCGGTGGTCGTGCCGTCCTGGACGGAGGCACCGCGGGATGTGGTCGTGCTGGGATCGGACGAGGACCGCGGAATGCGCTGGAGCGACAGCGCCCGCACGATGTACGTTCCCCGTCATGACCGCTTCCTCCGCCCCGACCTGGTGGCACGCCGAGAACGACGCGCTGCGCGCCGCTGACGAGGACGATCCGAGCGTCTCCGAGCAGCTCCTCTCGCCCGAACTCCTCGCACTGCTCGACGAGGTCGAAACAGCCTTCGCGGAGACCGGCGCGGACACCCCCGGCTGGGAGGATCCGCATCTGACCGCCGACGGGGAGTGGCGCGACAGCCTCGACGAGGAGTACAGCCGCTGCCTGGACCCCCACAAGTTCCGGATCCTCTGGGCTCGGGCAGAGGCATGGACACGGGTGCTCACCGCCCGCGGCTGGGCCGACGCGGCGGAGGTGGACGACAGCGGGCAGGTCGACTGGGCGGTCCTGCCGCACGCCGACCGTCACCGCGCCACCGTGCTGCGGCCCCGTCGGCAGGGCGCCCTGCCTCTGGTCCTCGTCCGCACCGCAGCCGAGGAGGCAGCCGGCAGCACCGACCTCGAGAGCAGCGACTCAGAGATCCTCGGCCTGGTGATCGGGATCGGTGATCCGGCGGTGCCCGTGAGCACCACGCCGGACTGCGGCTGCGATGCCTGCGACTCCGGCTCCCGCGACCTGCTCGAGAACCTCGACCGCACGCTGCTGTCGATCGTGGACGGCTCCTTCGAGGTGGCCCACACCACGCAGGGTCACAGCATGCGCACCTCCTTCGGTGCGGAGAGCGGCAGCGGGGTCGGCGACCCGGCCGTCACCCTGACCCTCACCGCGCTGCCCTGGGCCGAGAGCTGGACGCCTCGCCCGCTGAGTCCGGCGATCGATCGGGATGACTCCGCGTGGGCCGACGAAATGATGCGCGAGGGCCGACGCACACTCCTGCTCAATGCGCTCATCGACGCCTTCCCACCGGTATTCGCCGCCCGGCTCCACCGCCTCCGGCCCGGACGCTCGGGCACCGTCTCCTCCTACGTCTACCTGCCGCTGACCGAGCAGCCACTCCTCACCGCACCACTGGACGCTCTTGAGCACCCGCCCGCCGGATACCGCAGAGACCACCGCAGCACCGTGGTCACCGGCATGGACTTCGAGCGCGCCGCCTCAGCGCTGCGCAGCGGGGAGGTGCATCGGCGTGCCGGACTGCAGATCAGCACCACTGAGACCCCGCTGCTGGAGGGCACGGAGATCCACCTGCTGCTCGGTCGCCCGCCGTTCCGGCTCACCGCGCCCTGCCGCGTGCTGTGGGTGATCGATGAGCCGGACCGTGCCGGCTTCGCCTACGGCACGCTGCCCGGGCATCCCGAATCCGGGATCGAGCAGTTCACCGTGACCCGCACCGCGACGGGCCTCGTGCGCTTCCACCTCGACGTCGTCTCCCGGCCCGCCGCCTGGTACGCCCGGCTTGGCGCCCCCGTCTCCCGGCTCGTCCAGGAGCACATCACCCGCCGCTACCTCCGCGCCCTGTCCGCCCCACCTGCGAGGAGCTCTGCCGCGAGGCTACCGGTCCACCGCATCTGCAGTCCTACTACTTCAGTCGGTCCACAGCTACTGCCCGCCCACGGCGTTAGTCGGTGCGGACCACGGTGACGGGGCCCTCGTCGTCCGTCGGCGGCTGGAAGTGGTCGTAGTAGCGCTCCGCGATCTCGCGCGGCAGGCGGAAGTCGTCGCTGTGGCCCACGGCCCGCGGCTTCGCAGCGCTGCTCTGAGGGGCCCGAGCCAGCCGCCCACCACCAGCGCGGACAAAGCCCGGTTTCTCCGCCCCGATTCTGCTTCACTGTGGGCATGCACTATGAAGATCCGCAGACAGGACTCTGGAGCTTCGGAGTCAAGGCCGGCAGCAAATTCCTCGGCGCGAGCTGCGTGCCGACTTTCGTCCTCGAGGTCGAGTCGCGACTGAAGAGGTTCGTGGAGCAGGAGGACATCTCCCAGTGGCATGACGGCTACGAGATCCGGGACGGCTTCTCATCGTTCTTCCTCCGGGATGAGGGCGATGGCTTCGTCATCGAGGTCCCTGACTTCTGGCAGAACCCCGAGCATGACCGCACCGAGGATCTCTCCGACCTGTGGCGCATCGAGCGCCGACAGGCGGAGATCGTCGCGATTGCCGGTCGTCAGCAGGGACCACCGGTGCACTATCTCGACCTCGTCTTCGGCCAGGAGGGCTGGCAGAGGGCGTCCGGCGTGCAGATGACCCGGGATCTCTCCGACCTTTCGATCCGGGATGACGGGATCGATTCCGGCTGGTTCATCCAGCTCACGAGCGGCCCCGAATGGGCTGACGATGCACTGACCGTGCATCCTGCGTGGGAGGCGCTGCGCATCAACCCCGGCGTTGCCAACGGCTTCCAGCTCCCCGAGGGGTTCGCGGTGCTCGTGGACGACTATCGGGTCAGCGACGTCATCGATCGGGCTTCCGGCGACTCCCTCGGTGCGCAGACGTCACCGTCCACCTGAGACCGGTCTCGCGAGTCAGTCCGTGTGCACCACGGTGATCGAGCCTTCGTCGTCCGTCGGTGGCTGGAAGTGGTCGTAGTAGCGCTCGGCGATCTCGCGCGGCAGGCGGAAGTCGTCGCTGTTACCCACGGCCCGTGCCTCGACCCGTGCGAGCGCCGTCTTCCGGGAGGCGACCACGTGCACGATCTCCGGGACGATGCCCGACGGGGCGAGCAGCGCCCGCCAGTCGTCCCGCATCTGCCGGGACCAGAACGACAGGTCCAGCACCACGTCCTGCCCCGCGCGCACGCACGCCAGCAGGCGCTGCTCGAGCACGGTGATGATCTCGGCGGCCACCGCCTCGGGCAGCGGCATCGTGCGGTGCCCGCGGGCCCAGGCCTCAGAGTCCACGGACAGCCGCACCATCCCGGCGGCCTCGAAACCGCGCGCGACGGTCGACTTCCCCGAGCCCGCCGGCCCGCACATGAAGATCACCCTGCTCATCGCGCTCATCGCGCCAGCTTAGGGAAGTCGCCGCGGCGTCCGCTCAGGCGGCGGGCTCGTTCTGGGCAGGGGTCGTCTTCAGCGTGATGGCCAGCACGGTCGCGACCGTGGTGATCACGCCACCGAAGACGAATGCCCAGGAGATGCCGCTGGCCTGGGCGGCCTGCGCCGAGGCACCGGACTCTGCGGCGATGACCGCGCCGAGGGTCAGCAGGGCGATGAACACCGCGGTGCCGAGCGCCCCGGCGAGCTGCTGCAGGGTGTTGAGGATCGCCGAGCCGTGGCCGTACAGCGAGCGCGGCAGCGCCCCCAGCGACAGCGTCAGCAGCGGGGTCATCACCATCGCCATGCCGATGCCCAGCGGGATGTTCAGCGCGATGATCAGGCCCTGGGTGGCGTCCGCATCGAGCAGGAACACCTCCAGCCAGCTCACCACTGCCATCAGCGCCATACCCGGGACCACGATCGGTCGCGGACCGACCCGGTCGTACAGGGCGCCGATGAACGGGCCGAGCAGGCCTGAGGCCGCCGCACCGGGCAGCATCGTCAGGCCGATCTCGAGCGTGGTCATCTCGAGCGCGCCGGTCATGTACAGCGGCAGCGCCACGACGGTGCCGAGCATGGTCGCGAAACCGATCAGGATGACCAGCACCGAGACCGTGAAGGTGCGCACCTTCAGCGGGCGCAGGTCCAGCAGCGGCTCGTCACCACGGGAGAGCATCCGCAGCTGGCGGAGGGTGAACACCGTCAGGGCGAGCACGCCGATCCCGGCGACCAGCAGTGGGATCAGGCGGCTGGTGCCCGAGACGATCTGGCTGATCGAGGCCAGCGCGTAGATCACGCCGCCGAAGCCGATCGCGGAGAGGATCACCGAGATCGCATCGAGGCGCACCTTCTCCGGCTCGGTGTAGTTGCGCATGAAGAGCAGGCCGATGATCAGGGCGACCACGATGATCGGCAGCATCAGCAGGAACAGGTCATGCCAGGTGCCGTGCTCGAGGATGAACCCGGAGATGGAGGGGCCGAGGGCGGGTGCGGCGGAGATGACGACGCCCACCAGGCCCATCACCAGACCGCGGGACCGGATCGGCACCAGCGCGAGGATGGTGGTCATCAGCAGCGGCAGCACCATCGCGGTGCCGGCGGCCTGGATCACGCGAGCGCCCAGCAGTACCGGGAAGTTCTGGGAGAACATGGCGATCGCGGTGCCCACCAGGAACAGCAGCATCGCGGTGAGGAACACGTGCCGCACGGACAGGCGCTTCATGAGGAAGCCGGTGGTGGGGATGACCACGGCCATGGTGAGCATGAACCCTGTGGAGAGCCACTGCGCGGTGACCGCTGTGATCGACAGGTCGTCCATCAGCGTGGGCAGCGCGACGGACAGCAGGGTCTCGTTGAGGATCATCACGAAGGCGGAGACCACCAGCACGGCGATGATCGGGGCGACCTTGACGTCTTTCGGGGCGCGGCCGTCCACCACGGTGGTCGAGGGGTCGTCGGCGCCGTCGCGCGTGGCGAACTCGGCCTCGGCGGCGGAAGATCCCCCCGCGACGATTCCGGAGGACTGGACCGCGGGGAACTCTCCGGTGGGGGTGGGTGTGTACGTGGTCATGAGAGCAGGACGTGCTTTCTTCGTCGAGGAACCGAAGGGCCGGAACCCGCATGTACGCACGCCCCCGGTCGGGGGAGCCCTGGGCGGGCTGGGGCGGGGCAGTCAGGTCACCGTTCGGTGCGGCCGACGGGCGTTGCCGACGACCTGGATAATTCTTTCAGGAGCGCACGTCTCCCCGTAGGGAATGTGCCGTACGCATCCCCCAACGCCGGTCCGCGCCACCGCATTCCCGGTGAGAGCATCCAGTTTTCATGACTTTCCTGGCGTCGGTCTCGCACGCCCAGATTCGCCCGCAGCCCCGCCCGCGGGTCAGCCGCGGTGCTGCCGCCACCACAGCGCCGCCTGCACCCGGGAGTCGAGCTGCAGCTTCATCAGGGCATGCGAGAGATGGGACTTCACCGTGGAGATCTCGACGAAGAGCCGCGAGGCGATCTGCTGGTTGGAGAGCCCCTGGGCGACCAGGGCGAGCACATCCTCCTCCCGACCGGTGAACACGGGCTCGGCGCTGGTCTCCGACCGCGGGCCCGACGCCGGACTCCCGCCGGCATCCATCGACGAGGGCGCCTGCTCCGATGCCGGAGCGGTCACCGACCTGTCCCGCAGCGCTCCGACCACAGCGCGGGTCGCCGCCGCGGAGAGCACCGCGTCCCCGCGGTGCACATCCCGCACCGCAGAGAGGATCCGCTGCGGATCCTCGGTCTTCACGAGATACCCGTCGGCCCCGGCCGCGAGCGCGCCGAGCACATAGTCATCCAGGTCGAAGCCGGAGATCACCAGCACGTTCGCACCGGTCTCGCGCAGGCGCGGGGTGATCTCGATGCCCGTCGCACCCGGCATTCGCACGTCGGTCAGCACCACATCCGGGCGGTGCTCCCGGGCGGCGGCCACGGCGGCGTCCCCGTCGGCCGCCTCGGCGACCACGGTGATGTCCGCAGCGGAGTCCAACAGCGCCACCAGGCCCGAGCGCACAGCGGGGTGGTCATCCGCGACCAGCACCCGGATCGGGGAACGGGCCGGCCGGGCAGCGGGAATGGTCATGAGCGGGACTCCTCGGGGACGGCACCGGGCGCGGTGTCGGAGGTGGTGCGGGGGGAGATCGTGGCCGAGTCGGAGGCATCCTCGCCGAGCGGCGCGGCAGCCTTCACCGGCAGCTCCGCGAGGACCCGCCAGACGCCGGAGTCCGCTCCCGCGCCGACCGCGCCGACCGCGCTGACCGGCCCGGACCTCGCGCTGCCACCCACAGCGGCGGCCCGGTGCGAGAGCGCGCCACGGCCCACGCCGGTGCCCGGCACCGACGCCTCCGATCGGCGGTTGCGCAGCTCGAGCACCACGGTCGCGGCCTCCACCCGGACGTCCAGCGTGATCGGGGCCTGCCCGTGGCGCACCGCATTGGTGACGGCCTCGGCGCCGATGCGCAGCAGCGCGGCCTGCACCGCGGGCTCGACCAGGGTGGGGTCGTCGACCGCGGGATCGATGCTGACCCGCGCCTCCGGATCGCGGCCGTACAGGCGGGCGGTGAGCGAGGGCCAGTCCAGGGTGACCTCGGGCAGAGCCCCGGACTCCGGGCCAGAGAGCATCCCGATCATCGAGCGCAGATCCCGCAGCGCGGCATGGGCGGAGTCCCGGGCGGTGTCCAGGGACCGGTCGCGGGCGGCGGGGTCCTCGAGGGAGGAGGCGAGGTTGGTGTGCAGGGAGACGGCGCTGAGGTGCCCGGCGATCACATCGTGCAGGTCGTGCGCGATGCTGCGCCGCTCGGTCTCCACCGCATGGGCGGCGCGGGTCGCGGCGAGCTCATGCTCGAGGCCCGCGAGCCGCTCGGCGGCCTGCCGGGCGCCGCGATGATGACGCACCTCCCAGCCCCACAGCAGCGGGGTGATCACCACGAGGACGGCGACCATCGCGAGGACGAACACCGCCTCGCCGGGGAGGCCGGAGAAGAGGACGGCCAGCATCCCGGCAGCCCCGAGCACGATCGCAGCCCAGGTGGTCCGTACCGCCAGGGGGCGGCTGCCGTGCATGACCGGATCGAACAGCGCCTCGAACAACAGGAAGTACGCGGAGATCTGCCCGCCCACCAGGATCTCCACGACACTCAGGGGCCCGGCGACGACGAGGGTGATCGCCGGCCGCTGGCGACGCCAGAGCAGGCTCGCACAGGCCACCAGCATTAGCGCGACCGACACCCCTGCTGGCCATTCCCGCCCCTGGAGCAGGAACCCGGAGTTCTCCGTGCCCGAGGCCGCCAGCAGCACGACGATCGCCGCATAGACCGCGACGACCAGCAGGTCCCGTGCCCCGATCGGGGGCTTCCCCTGGTCCTCGGAGGGCGCCGGCTCGAACAGCAGTGGGACCGCGCGTGCGGGCGAGCTGCTGCGCGGAGCGGGAGCATCGGTCATGGTGAGAGGCTACGTGGCCGCTCTCCGCACGTCGTGCTCGACCACCCCACTTCCTCCCAAGGGAGGAGGACTGCGCGGGGTCGCCGGCACCACCATGGAACCCATGGAATCACTGATGGATGTTGCGGGGCCGCTGGGCCTGCTGGTGCTCGCCCTGGTGGACTCGACCTCGATGGGCACGCTCGTGATCCCGGTGATCCTGCTGGTGGTGGGGGAGGGCGGGGCACGCCGCGTCGCCGGCCGCACACTGCTGTTCCTGGCGGTGATCGGGGTGTTCTACCTCCTGCTGGGCATCGCGCTGCTGGCCGGCCTGCTGCCGCTGATCGAGTCCTTCGGGCATCTGCTGGCCTCGCCACCGGTGATGGTGGTGCTCGCCGTGATCGGGGTGCTGCTGGTGGTCTACTCCTTCCGCATCGATCCCAAGGCGGTCGCGAAGCGCGGAGGCGACCCCGAGGCCTCCGCCCGGAAGTGGACCCGGCGCGCGCGCCACGCCTCCGGTCGGCCCGCAGTGCTGATCGGCCTGGCGTTGACCGCCGGCCTCATCGAAGCGGCCTCGATGATCCCGTATCTCGCGGCGATGGGGATCATCGTCGAGAGCGGTGTGGGGCTGGCTGGCGGCATCCCCATCCTGGCGGTGTACTGCGCGGTGATGATCGTGCCGGGCGCGGTGCTGTGCGGGATCCGCGCCGTGCTCGGGGATCGGGCCGACTCCTTCCTGGACCGCGCCCACGAGTGGGCGGTGAAGAACGCGACCAGCGCCTTCTCGTGGGCGGTCGGCATCATCGGCGTGATCATCGCGCTGAACACGATCGGCCCGGCGCTCACCTGGCTCACCGGCGGCGGGGCCTGACCCGCGCCCTCCGGCTCCGAGCCGGGAGACCGGCCGGTAGACTCCCAGGATCTGCTCATGGTCGCGGGCCTGCCGCGCGATGCACCGCGAGGGAAGGATCCGATGACGCACTCCGTGTCCTCGCCCCAGGCTGTCGCGGGGGCTGAGTTCGAACGCTCCGCCCAGGGCGTTCGCAGCCGTCGCGAGTGCTTCGAGCTCGCGGAACCCGCCTCCGAGGAGGCGTCCCCGCGATGAACGGCGATCCCCGTGATCCCCTGCCCCGTGGTCCAGTTCCCCGCAGCACGGTGACTCTGGCCGATGTTGCCCGGGCTGCCGAGGTGTCGCTCGCGACCGCCTCCTTCGTGCTCTCGGGCCGTGGCGGCTCCCGGTCGGCCGGTTCGGCGGCCACGAAGGCCAAGGTGCGGGCAGCCGCGGCCTCGCTGGGCTATGTCCCGAATCGTCACGCCCAGGCCATGCGCACCGGCCGCAGCGGCGGCATCGTGCTCGCCCTCGGCACCCTGGACGATCCCTGGGGCGTGCAGCTGACCACCCAGGTGCGGGACGATGCGCTCGTGCACGACCTCTCCACCCTGGTCCTGGCCGATGAGCGCTGGTACGAGTACCTGCTCGGCGCCTCCGCCGATGCTGCGCTGCTGACCAGCATCGACTTCGTGGAGAACGGTCCCAACCTGGTCCGCCGCCTCGCCGCCGCGACGCACAGCGGGCTCGTCGCCTTCAGCGCGAAGATGGAGCCGGAGGACTTCGACGTGGTCTCCTCCTCGCCGTCCTTCGCGATCCGTCGGGCCTATGAGAGGCTCCGCGCACGCCACCGACGGGTCCAGATGCTCGCCCCCGACCTCGAACGGCGGGCCGGCGGCGCCCTCGCCCATTCCCGCACCGGAGCCTTCCTCGACGCGGTGCGCGAGCTCGGCGACGGACCCGCGGAGGCGCTCGTGCACGTCGTCCCCGAGGGCAGCCACGAGACCTACCTCGCCGCGATCGAATGGCTGCAGGGGCCGGACCGCCCGGAGGCGGTCATCTGCTTCACCGGCTACCAGGCGGTGGCGCTGCATCTCGCCGCCGAGCGCGTGGGAGTGAAAGTCCCGGAGGACCTCGAGTTCATCTCCATCGGCGACGTTCCTGCGAACACCGAGTTCTTCGGCCCCATCAGCTACTACGGCGTCGACGACGTCTTCGCGCGGCTGTCGAGCATCATCATCGACCGCGCGATCGACCGTGAGGACGTCCCCGGTCGGCTCGTCACCTTCGACTGGGAGTTCTTCCCCGGCACCACCACCCTCGACGACGAATGAGCGACATGACCACCTGGACCCTGCCCGGCCTGCAGCTGCGAGACCTGACCCTGAGCGTCCCGCTGGATCATGCCGATCCCGCCGGCGCACAGATCGAGGTGTTCGCCCGGGTGATCGCCGAGGAGTGCGGGGAGGACCGCCCCTACCTCGTCTACCTGCAGGGTGGCCCCGGCTCCGAGGCGCCCCGCCCGCTCTCACCCGGCTCCACCCCCTGGCTGCCCCGCGCCCTGCGCGAGCACCGGGTGGTGATGCTCGACCAGCGCGGCACCGGCCGCTCGACCCCCGTCGGCCCCGACACCGCGCTGCCCGAGGGAGCGATCCCCGGCGCCGCGACCCTGCGCGAGGCGACCGCCGCGCAGCAGGCGGAGTACCTCACCCACTTCCGGGCCGACGCGATCGTGGCCGATGCGGAGGCGCTGCGCGAGCACCTCGGGGTCCCGACGTGGTCGCTGCTGGGGCAGTCCTTCGGCGGATTCACCGCCCTGCGCTACCTCAGCGCCGCCGCGGGCAGCGTCGAGAAGGCCCTGTTCACCGGGGGACTGCCGACGGTGGGCCCCGATATGGATGCCGTCTACGCGACCACCTGGCAGGGCATGATCGGGCGCAGCGAGCGCTACTGGTCCCGCTTCCCGGGGGATCGCGACCGCTTCCGCCGCCTCGCCGACGCTGCTGATGCCGGGCGGCTCAGTCTCCCGGACGGCCAGCGGGTGGGAGTGGAGCGGCTGCGCCGCCTGGGCCACCTGCTCGGCGCCTCCCAGGGGGCGGAGCGACTGCACTACCTGCTGGACCTCGACCCCGCCTCCCCGGCCTTCGCCCATGACCTTGCCGCCGCACTGCCCTTCGGCGGCCGGAACCCCCTGTATGCGGTGATCCATGAGAGCTGCTGGGCCGACGGCACCGCCACCCGCTGGGCGGCGGACCGGATGATGCCGAACGAGGTGCGCGATGACCCGACCCTGCTGGGCGGAGAGCACATCCACCGGGATCTCTTCACCGAGGATCCGGAGCTCGCATTCTGGGCCGAGGCTGCGGAGATGCTGGCAGAGCACGACTGGCCGCAGCTCTACGACGCAGACGCACTGCGTCGCTGCACCGTCCCCGCCGCCGCCGCGGTCTATTACGACGACGCCTACGTCCCGCGCGAGTATTCGATGGCCACGGCCGCGCTGCTGCCCGGCCTGCGACCGTGGGTCACCAGCGAGTACGAGCACAACGGTCTGCGGGCCGGCGGCGAGGCGGTGTTCGACCACCTGCTCGACCTCGCCACGGGGCGCCGCGCCGCCTGAGCGCTGGCGTCGGGCGGCGAGCCTGCTGCAGGGTGCAGGACCACGCAGCGGCGGCGCAGCGCGTCCGGATACGATCCGGTCATGAGCGAGAGTCCTGCGGATCCCGGACCGGAGCAGACACCCAGAGCAATGCGCGCACCTCTGCGGCCATTGGTACTGGCTCGGCCGCTGAACGCACAGTGGCGATGGTGGGCCGTGGGCCTAGCACTCGCGCTGTACTTCGTGCGCTGGGGACCCTCGACGGTGCGTGCTGTCGCCTATCTGATCGAACCCACGGAACGTGCGGCCCCCACGGTGGGCTCCTCAATGCAGACAATCGTCGGATCAATGGCGTTAGCTGGTGCCGGCCTGATCGTGCTTTCTGTCATTGCTGCTGCGACAGACACTCCCCGCGAACGCATCGGACTGGGCAGACGGCCCACGTATAGGAAGCGCACTGCGGTGCTCGTTTTCCTCACCGCATGGATGCTGGTCAACCTCACCCAGTGCTTTGGCGCCTTTGTGGTCAGCCTGTTTCCGTGGATGGCGGGACCGAGCATTGAGGAGCACCCGGTCTCCGACACATTTGCCGGTGCTGTCTTCGACACGATCGCCAGCGGCGTCGGTGGGGCGGTCGAGGAGGTGATCGTCCTTGCACTTCTTATCGTCGCTCTGCGCGCCGCACGCGCCCCATGGCCCGTGGTGTGCGTGGTCGCGGTCGTGCTCCGCGTCGTCTTCCACATCTACTACGGGCTCGGTACGTCCATCGGTATGATTATTTGGGCGGCAGGACTCGTCGGGCTGTACTACCTGTTCGGCCAGTTCATCCCGATCCTCCTCGCCCACCTGGCCTTCAACATGCAGCTCACAGCCGTCGCGTCGATCAACGAGTTGGAGGGCGGGCGGGGGGCGGCACTGGCGAATGCTGGCAGCGGCCTCCTCGACGTGGTGGTGATGGTTCTGGGCCTGCTCTGTGCCGCATTCATCTTCGTCCAGCTCGGGCGCAGTGACGGTATGGAGCTGGAGCGCGCGGCGGGGTGAGATCGCCTCCGCACGAGGCGCATCGGGTGTCGTGCACACACCGAAAATCTGTTACTTGCCTGCCGAGCGCATTGCCCGCATCACCATTGCGCTGATGGAAGGGCTGTAGCCCCAGTGGCTGCTCGATCCCGGGTTCGATATGGCCACGCACGCGCCCACGTCGAGGAGCTTAAGTGGCGCCGGGGCACCGGATACCGCTGAGGGCGCGCGCCTTCAGGTGGCGACCGCGAGCCGGAAGCACTTGTTCCCGCTTGCGTCCCTAGCGGCGGTCGAGGAGCGGGTCGCGACCCGGTACGGGGTGCAGTACGAGTCGTGGCATAGGTAGGAGCCGCCACGCAGCACCTGGCACGACTCCGGTGAGCGACCACGCCTGTCCGGTCGTCCGTTGGTCGCTGCACCACTCCCAGTTCCCGGCCCCTAATAGAAGCCGGTCCTGCTCATGTCCTCGTCCCTTCGGCCAGCAGCTCGCGGACCTCCTCGAGCCCCGGGATGCTGGGGGAAGCTCCGCGCCGGGTCACCGCGAGCGCTCCGGCCGCCCCGGCCCGCTCGATGGCCGCGACCAGCCCGTGCCCGGCCGCGAGCCCTGCTGCGAGATAGCCCGCGAAGGCATCCCCGGCCGCGGTGGTGTCCACCACCGTGACCGGGTGGGGTGCGAGGTCGTGCCGCTCTCCCGGCGTGACCAGCACGCTGCCCGCGCCCGCCAACGTGATCAGTGCGGCGCCCACGCCGCGGTCCAGGAACCACTGCCCGGCGCGCACCGCATCCTCCCGGCTCTCCACCGCGATCCCGGTGAGCAGCGTCGCCTCAGTCTCGTTCGGGGTGACCACATCGATCAGCGGCCAGATCTGCTCGTCCAGCTCGCGCGCCGGGGCGGGATCCAGCACCACGGTGAACCCG
The DNA here is from genome assembly GCF_052095815.1 of Brachybacterium sp. Classification (NCBI taxonomy): domain Bacteria; kingdom Bacillati; phylum Actinomycetota; class Actinomycetes; order Micrococcales; family Dermabacteraceae; genus Brachybacterium; species Brachybacterium sp. The sequence continues at coordinate 101,668 of NZ_JBQDLF010000007.1, forward strand.
CGGGACCGTGCACCTCGGATCGCGTGCATGGTCGCGGCCGCGGGGATCTCCAGCTGGGTGAGCAGCACTCCGCCGGCGGGTGCGGCCTCCTCGAGCGCCGCATCGATCTGGGCCGAGCCCAGCGCATCGTTCGCGAGCGGCACCATCACGATGTCGTTCTCGCCGGCGCCATCCACCCGGATGTGCGCGATACCCGTCTGTCCCGGCACCTCGCGCATGTGCGCGAGGTTCACCCCCGCGGCGGCCAGGCCCTCCCGCACCACCGGCGCGAACATGTCCTCGCCCACGCAGCCCACGAAGCGGGTCGCGGCCCCGGCGCGGGCAGCGGCCACGGCCTGGTTCGCGCCCTTCCCGCCCATCACCAGCGAGAACGAGTCGCCGAGCAGGGTTTCGCCGGGCCCCGGCAGTCGCGTGGAGAAGGTGGTCAGATCCACCGTGGCTGAGCCGATCACGAGCACCTGGCCACTCTGCTGACTGCTGCTGTCGGGCATCAGGTCTCCTTCGTCGCCTCCCACGGCGTCCACCGCCGCTCCGACCTCACGGTAGCCGGAACGCCACGCGGTCCCACATGGGGTGATGTTGCAACCGGTGGTGACCCAGCACACAGGGTTGCTAGCGTGCATGCTCGTGCGCCCTTCTGCGGACCGCAGCTCCCGCGCGCGCACGATCCGACAATGATGACGGAGGTCCCTCGTGAACCAGGCAGCACCCAGAGAGCCAGCATCCGGACAGCCAGCACCGGCGGCCGACGACACGGCGCGACCCGCACGACGCCGTGTCCTCGCCACCTTCGGAGCGCTCCCCGCTGGGGCGGTCCTGGCCGCCGCCGGCACCGCCCACGCCGCCCCCGCCGAGCGAGGCAAGGGCAAGGGCAAAGGGAGAGGCGAGGGAAAGGGCGACTTCCGGCTCGGCATTGAGAACCTGCTGGATCCCGAGACGCTCGAGACCCTGCGCGGAGCGCGCGTCGGCCTGATCACCAATCCCACCGGCACCGACCGCGAGCTGCGCTCCACGATCGACCTGCTGGTCGCAGCGCAGGAAGGCGGCGGCTTCACGATGGCCGCGCTGTTCGGCCCCGAGCACGGGGTGCGCGGAGCGGAGCCGGCCGGCGGCTCCGTCGGCGACTACATCGATGAGAAGACCGGACTTCCCGTGCGCTCGCTGTACGGCGCGACGCAGAAGCCCACTCCGGAGATGCTCGCCGACGTCGACGTGCTGATCTTCGACATCCAGGACATCGGCACTCGCTTCTACACCTACATCTGGACCCTCTACTACGCCATGGAAGCCGCGGGCGAGAACGACAAGCGGTTCCTCGTGCTGGACCGCCCGAACCCGCTGGGCACCGACATCGAGGGCTTCGTGCTCGAGCCGGAGCTGTCGAGCTTCGTGGGGCTGCGCGAGATCCCGCAGACCCACGGCCTCACCGTGGGCGAGCTCGCCATGCTGTTCAACGGCGAGTTCCTCAGCGGTGCCACCAGCCTCGAGGTGATCGAGATGAGCGGCTACGACCCGGAGGATCCCGCCGCCGCGGATCTGCCCTGGGTGCTGCCCTCCCCGAACATCCCCACCCCGGACACCGCCGTGGTCTACGCCGGCACGGGCCTCATCGAATCGCTGAACATCTCCGAGGGCCGCGGCACCACCACCCCGTTCCTCTGGTTCGGCGCCCCGTTCATCACCGAGTCGCACGTGGACGCGATCATCGCGGAGCTGCAGGCGGCGGAGCTCCCGGGCGTGCTGTACCGGCCGATGTTCACCACGCCCGCCTCCTCCAAGCACGCCGGCGAGTTCTGCGGTGGTCTGCAGCTGCACGTCACCGACGCCTCGGCGTACGAGCCGGTGCGCACCGGCATCCATGTGCTCGCCGCCCTGCTGCGCAATGTCGACGAGGTCGACTGGCGCGAGGGAGAGGACTGCCGCACCGAGGAGGACGTCTGCTGGATCGACAAGCTCTCCGGCACCAAGCGCACCCGCGCGATGCTCGAGGCTGGGGACAGCCCGGAATCGATCGTCGCCGCCTGGCGCCGCGAATCCCGCCGCTTCGACGCCACCACCCAGCGCTACCGTCGCTACTGAGCAGGAGCAGACCATGACCTCTCCCCATTCCCCTCTCAGCCGCCGCGCCTTCACCGCGGCCGCCCTTACCGGGGCAGGCGCCGCCGTCGCGCTGCCCGCCACCGCCCACGCCTCACCTGGGGGCGGCCGCGACGCCGCCCAGATCGACGAGCTCCTCGCCGACATGACCCTCGAGCAGAAGATCGGCCAGCTGTTCGTGGCCGTCGGCTATGGACCTACCGCCGATGCGCCGCATCCCTCCAATACGAGCTCCACGGGCGTGGACACCATCGCGGAGATCGTCCGCACCCACCACGTGGGCGGGCTGATCTACTTCGTCTGGAGCGAGAACCTCCAGGACATCGAACAGATCGCGACCCTCTCGAACGACGCCCAGGACGCCGCCCTCGACTCCGGCGGGATCCCGCTGATCATCAGCGCTGATGAGGAGCGCGGGGTGGTCTACCGACTGCCCGCCCCCGCGACACCGCTGCCCGGGCAGATGGCGCTCGGCGCCACCGGCTCCCGCGCCCACGCCCGCAAGGCCGGGGACATCGTCGGTGCGGAGATGCGTGCCGCGGGCCTCCACCAGGCCTTCTCCCCGGTGGTCGACGTCAACATCGAGGCACAGAACCCGGTGATCGGCGTCCGCTCCCTCGGCGCGGACCCCAGCGCGGTCGCCCGTCTCGCCGCCGCCCAGATCAAGGGCCTCCAGGGGGCGAACTGCTCGGCCGCCGCGAAGCACTTCCCCGGCCACGGCGACACCGCCACCGACTCCCACCTCGGGCTGCCGGTCATCGACCACACCCGCGAGGAGCTCGACACCCTGGATCTGCCGCCCTTCGTCGCGGCGATCGAGGAGGGCGTGGACGCCATCATGACCGCGCACATCGTGGTCCCGGTGCTGGATGACTCCGGGGTGCCCGCCACCCTCTCGCACCCGATCCTCACCGGTCTGCTGCGGGAGGAGCTCGGCTACGAGGGCGTGATCGTGACCGATTCGCTCGCGATGGAGGGTGTGCGCACCCTGTTCGGTGATGACCGGGTCCCGGTCGAGGCGATCCTCGCCGGCGCCGACCAGATGCTCATGCCGCCGGATCTCGTGGTCGCCATCGGCGGTGTGCGCGATGCGGTCGCCAACGGTGAAATCACCGAGGAGCGCCTGGATGAGTCGGTGCGCCGCATCCTGGCCCAGAAGCTGCGCCGCGGCCTGTTCGACCAGGTCCACGTGGACCCCGCGACCGCGGCCGACGCGATCGGGACGGCACGCTCGGTGCGCACCGCCCAGAAGATCGCCGACGACGCCATCACCCTCATCGCCGATGATGCCGACGCGATCCCGCTCGCCAAGGGCACCTCAGTGCTGATCACCGGCGCCGGCACCGCGGAGAAGATCGAGGTCGCCACCCAGGCGCTCGAGGCGCACGGACTGCAGGCGGTCCCGCTGGCCGGTGCGACCCCGGAGCAGGCCTCCGCCGCGGCGGCCGACGTCGACGTGGCCCTGGTGTTCACCTCGGCCTCCGGCTTCACGACCCCCGCCTCCCAGGTGGCGGTGGTCACGGCGCTCGCCGAGACCGGCACGCCCGTCATCCACGTCTCGCTGCGCAACCCCTACGACGTGGTCCACGTCGGCGCAGTCGCCAGCTCGCTCGCCGCCTACGGGAACTCCGACTGCAACCTCGAGGCCGTCGCCGGAGCGCTCGCCGGGGATGTCAGCCTGCGCGGAACGCTCCCGGTCCCGATCCCCACGGCCGACGGCACGGGGGAGGCCTACCCGCTCGGGCACGGGCTGCGCTGAATCCAGGGTTCTCAGACCTCGACGCGGTATTCCAGTGCGAGGTCCGCAGCGTTGACCCCGCGGATGCCCCAGTTGACCTTCGGAGTCTCGGTCAGCGTGATCTCGACGCTGTGGGGATCGATGCCCACCGCCTCTTCCAAGTGGGAGAACAGCTCCTGGATCAGCACGCGTTTTGCGGCCTCGGAGCGCCCTTCGAACAGCGAGATCTCGAGAATGGTGTAGTCCTCGCCGCGGTCCTCGGGGTAGACGAAGTCTGCGGGGTCGAGGGCGATGAAGCGGTGGAATCGCTTCTCGGCCGGGTAGTCGAGCGCCTGCATGACGGCGCCGTGGACCGCGTCGGAGATCGCTGCGCGTCGGCCGTCGAGAGAGGAGCGCAGGCCGTAGATGAGGACTTGTGCCATGGCTTCACTGTAGAAGGCGATCCTGGAGGTGGCTCGCCGTGCTCAGCGAAGCGCGGGCGGGGAATCTGCCGCGCCGTGTGCCCGGCTTTCAGCTGCCTCCCGAGCGAGGCGCCGCCGGCGGGCCCTCACCCAGCCCGTGGTGAACACCAGCCCGGCCACCACCATCACCGCCGTCATCAGCGCCATCACCACGGTGAAGGTCACCTGCAGGGTGACCAGCGAGAGCAGCGCGCTGGAGGTGATGATGCCCAGCGCATTCGCGGTGCGCAGCTGCGCGAACACCTCTGCGCGATGCTCGGGCGCGACCAGCTGGTCCAGCACCAGGGAGTAGTAGGTCGCCAGCGGAGCGAGCACCGCGCCGACCAGCAGTGCGCCGATCACCGTGGCGGCCACCGAGTTCCCGAAGCCGACGGCGGCCACGCCGAGCGCGGTGACCGCGAGCCAGGCGAGCACGGTGCGGCGCCGCGGCATCCGGTTGTGCACGCTCACCCAGATCCCGCCGACGATCGAGGACGCGCAGATCGCAACCGGGAACAGCACGCCCCAGGCCGCAGGCAGGCCGAAGGAGACCGCCATCGAGACCGCACCGATCTCGATCGCGGCGATTGCGGCGGCACTCGCCCCGCCGCACACCAGCCACAGCACGATCATCGGGGACAGGCGCAGCCGGGTCCTCCGGTGCTCGGGACCGGGTGCCGTGGCAGTGGCGATCCGCGGCAGCAGCACCATCGGCCCCATCCCCAGCACCACCATCGCCCAGGCCGCAGCCTGGGGTGAATAGCTGCCCAGCACTGCGGCGAGCACCGGGGAGGCCACGAAGGTGACCTCGTTGAGCGTGGCCGCGACGCCGAGCGCGCGCGGAAGCCGCCCCGCGGGCACCAGGTGGTTCAGCACCGCACGCAGATTCCCATAGGCGGCGCCGTTGACCAGGCCCGCGAGCGCCGCCCCTGCCACCACCAGCGCGAAGGGGGCATGGAGCCCCGCGAGCACCGCGATCCCGATCAGTGCGAGGGTGCGCAGCCCGATCAGCACCCGCAGGAAGGGGATCGGGGAGAAGCGTCGGCCCAGGCGCGTGATCGGCACCGCGCCGAGCACCTGCGCGATCGTCATCGCGAGCATCATCGCCGCACCGCTCGCGGCATCACCGGTCAGCGGCAGCGCGATCAGCGAGAACGCGATCGGCGCCGCCGCCTGCGGCACCGCGAAGGATCCATAGGAGACGAACCAGCGCAGCAGCGCTCCGTCCGGCCGACGCACCGGGGTGCGCTGCACGGGGGCGACGGCAGTGCGTCCAGCCATGGGGGACCTCCTTCGAGGCGTCGATACGCAGGGGAGCAGGGGAGATGACCCCTCTGCGCAACATAATGCGCAACACCCCTGATGCGCAATATAGTTCCCGTCACCCTCGCTAGGATCGGACCTCCAGCACCATGAGGAGGACCGGATGAGCGGTGGGATGCGCCCTGCAGTCGTCGCGCAGCTCGGCGACCGGATCCGTGCCGCACGCCAGCAGCAGGACCTCAGCGTCGGCGCCCTCGCCGAGCTCAGCGAGGTCAGCCGCCGCATGCTCACCCAGATCGAGCTCGGCCAGGCGAACCCCTCGGTCGCGACCCTGGACCGCATCGCCGCCGGGCTCGGTACCACCTTCGCCGCCCTGATGGGAGTGGGGGCGGACGATGCCCCGGAGGGGGTCGAGGTCTGGTCCACCGACACGGGCAGCTGGGCGGTGCTGCTGGACGCCGTGGACACCGAGGCGCTCTCGGTCGAGACCTGGAAATGGAAGCTGCTGGGGGAGGACATCTACGAGGGCGGCGCAGGCATCCCGCTCCCCGGCCTGATGCACCATGTCATCGAGGGAGCGCTCGAGATCGACACCGGAGACGACGTCCAGGTCGTCGAGGCCGGCGGCTCCGGCCGGATCGCCACCGGCGGCGCCTACCGCTACCGGGCCCACGAGGGTCAGGCGGCGGTCTTCTTCAGCATCGCCCTGCTCGCACGCCGTCAGTAGGGTGGAGCGCACGCCGCAAGCTCTCGAGCTGGCTCGGGTGGGTCAGGGATTCTGCAGAACCCCTGACGGGGCGGGGTCGCACCCTGCACACTGAGTGCCATGGAACCCACAGATCCGCTCCGCTGCGCCTGGCGCGAGGCGATCGATGACCAGGAGCTCTCAGCGCTGCATTCCGCAGCCTTCGACCTCGAGGGCGGAGTCCAGCCGTGGAGCGAGCGGCTCGAGCGCTACTCGCTGGGCTGGATCACGGCACGGCGCGGCGAGACCCTGATCGGCTTCTGCAATGTGATCACCGACGGGGGCCGTCATGCCTTCCTGCTCGACGTGGTGGTCCACCCCGACCACCAGGGCACCGGGATCGGGCGCTCCCTGGTCCTGCACGCGATCGAGGAATGCCGCTCCACCCCGGTGCAGTGGCTGCACGTCGACTTCGAGGCCGACCTCGGCGACTTCTACATGGCCGACGGGCTCTTCCGGCGCACGACGGCCGGGATCCTGAAGCTCTGAACGCGGCGCCGCGTGGATCTGGGACTACGCTTACCGCATGACCACCCCCACCCGCCGCCTCGGCTCCTTGACCGTCTCCGTCCTGGGCCTCGGTGCCATGCCGCTGTCAATGGGCCGCGGTGAGCCCGCCCCACACGACCGTGCCATGGCCACCCTCCACGCCGCCCTCGACGCCGGCGTGACCCTGCTCGACACCGCTGACATCTACGCCCCCACCTGGGACACCATGGGGCACAACGAGAAGCTCGTCGGCGAGGCGCTGCGCAGCTGGCAGGGCGATCGCTCGAACATCGTCGTCGCCACCAAGGGCGGCATCACCCGCTCCGCGGAGGGTGGGGGTCGCGACGGCTCTGCCGCCTATCTCCGCTCGGCGCTCGAGAAGTCGCTGGCGAAGCTCGGCACGGACACGATCGACCTGTACTACTGGCACCGCCCCGACCGCAGCATCCGCTACGCGGACGGCGTCGAGGTGCTCGCCGCCTTCCAGCAGGAGGGTCTGATCCGGGAGATCGGCATCTCCAATGCGAACGTCGAGGAGATCGACGTGGCCCGCGACGTGCTCGGCGAGGGAGGGCTCGCCGCGGTGCAGAACGAGTTCTCGCCGACGTTCTTCCACACCAGCCGGAACGAGCTGCGCCACTGCGGCGAGCACGGCATCGCCTTCGTCCCCTGGTCGCCGCTGGGCGGCACCGGCGGTGGCGCCGGCGCGGTGGGCGAGCGGTTCCCGCAGATCCAGGGCATCGCCGAGGCGCACGGGGCCAGCCCGCAGCAGGTCGTTCTCGCCTGGGAGCTGTCCCTCGGCGAGCACGTGATCCCGATCCCGGGAGCCAGCCGCCCCGAGTCGATCACCGACTCCGCACGCGCCATGAACCTCGAGCTCAGCACCGAGGAGCTCGAGCAGCTCAACCAGATCATCGCCTGAGCTGAGCGTGCTCGGTGGCTGAGCGCTGCGCCTCTGTTCCGTTGCCACACCTGGAGCAGAGGCGTACCGTGGCCGCGTCCAGGACAGGAAGAGAGACGGCATGCGCACCACGCCTGCAGGAAGCGGGGCGGCCCACGAGGCCTGCTCGGCGTGAGCCGGCGTGCTCGCACGCCAGTCACCGCTGACCGTCATCTCCCGCGCCGGGACCCCGCCACCGGGGTGCTCCCGTGCGCTTTCCTTGAGGACCCCATGATCACCCTGTCCGATTCCCAGATCCGCTCCAGCTTCGTCAACGCCACCAAGGGCGACGCCACCCGGGCCGAGCTGCCCGACCTCTCCGCCGTGCGCTGGGAGTCCATCGACTATCTCGGCTGGCAGGACGCCCGCAAGCCGCAGCTGCACTACGTGGTGCTCGAGGTCGAGGGCGAGCCCGTCAGCCTGATGCTGCGTGGCACCGGCCGGCCGCCGAGCCGCAAGATGCTCTGCGCCTGGTGCGAGGACGTCGTCGACGGCGTCCGTGCGGCCTCCTTCGTGGCGCCCCTGGCCGGCGCCTCGGGGCGTCGCGGCAACACGATCGGCACCGCGATCTGCGCCGACTTCCGCTGCTCCCGCAATGTGCGCCGGGCACCGGCGACCTTCGAGCTGCGCACGGAGGACCCGGCTGTGCTGGCCTACCATCGCGAGCAGCGCATCGCCGGCCTGCAGGAGCGCAGTGCGGGCTTCGCTCGCGCGGTCATGCGCGGCTGACCGGGTCTCAGCTCAGCTGCACCACGACGTCCGCCCGGTCGCGGGTTCCCGCGATCGGGCGGGCGTTGTCCTCATCGGGCCCGAGCGCCCATTCCCGCGCAGCCGCCGGTGACTTTCCGAAGCGCTCATGGCGCTCGATCAGCCACTGGTGCCGCAGCTCCTCGGGTGCCTCGACGAACCAGCGGGCGTCCAGCATCCCGCGCACCTGTGCCCACGGCCCGTCCTCGCACAGCAGATAGTTCCCCTCGGTGATCACCAGCGGCACGTCGGCAGCAACCTCGATCGCCCCGGCCAGCGGCTGCTCGAGGTCCCGCTGGAACATCGGAGCCCACACGGGCGGATCCTGCGGCATCGCCGTCCGCAGCCGCTGCAGCAGCGCCACGTAGCCCGCGGCGTCGAAGGTGTCCGGCGCGCCCTTCCGCCCGCTCCGACCGAGCCGCGTGAGCGCCACATCCGCCAGATGGAAGCCATCCATCGGCACCACTGCGCAGGACCCCACCGGCAGCTGCTCGGCCAGCAGCGCCGTGAGCGAGGACTTCCCCGACCCGGGCGCTCCCGCGATGCCCAGCACCCGTCGCGCCCCGAACCGCAGCGCCTCGTCCAGGAGCACCCGCGCGGCGTCGACCGCCTGTTCGGCGCTCAGCTCAGCGGGCATGTGCAGCCAGCTCGATCTCGACGATCTCGCCGAGCAACGGCAGGTGCATCAGGATCCGATCCGGCGCCCGTCCCGCCGCCGCCAGCGCCCGGGCGTAGGTCGCCATCTGCCCCAGATACTCCCTCCGCACGTGCCCCACCGGGTCCCCGCCTGGATACGACTTATGATCCACCAGCACGATCTCCCCGGTGGGCAGTCGCAGCAGGGCGTCGACCCAGCCCTCCATCACCTGGTCCTCCTCGTTCCACCAGCTGATCGGCTGCTCGGTCAGCTCCTCCGCGCCGGGGAAGGCGGCATCGAGGTGGTCCAGCCAGGCCTGCCCCGCGCCGATCAGCGCCTCGGTCCCGAGCGACCGCTCGAGTGTCCACCGCTGCACGAGGCGCCGCGCGGCACGCTCCCGCTGCTCCGCGTCGAGGGAGCGCAGGGGCAGGGCGAGGTAGCCATGCACGGCCTCGCCCACCCGCTCCCAGCCCTGACCGCCCGCAGGGACCAACCGCGGCCCGATCCGCACCGGCTCGCGCACCTCTCCCAGCTTCTCACGGGATTCGACCCCGGAGGCCTGGAAGCGTGCCGAGACGCCCCCGGCAGCGACGGGCCGCTGCGGGGACAGGTCGGTCGCCGCCAGCGGGCTGCGCCCCGAATGATAGGAGGGCGAGTCCTCGTCCGTCTCCGTCGCCGTCCCCCGGATCACGGCCGGCAGCGTCACCGGCCCTACCCGGAGCTCCTCGGCGCCCACCTCCCAGCTGAGCAGCGGCTCCTCTCGCGCCTCCGGCAGCAGCGCGTCCAGCACTGGGGCGGAGCCATGGCCGCTGAGCACGGTGACGTCCCGCGCCCGGGTGAGCGCCACGTACTGCAGCCGCCCGGCCTCGTCCCGATCCGTCGCGGCGCTGCGCAGCGCATGCGCGGAACCGGCGAGCCGCTCCTGCAGGGGTGCGAAGCGGGGGAGCACCTTCGGCCAGTAGCGCAGGGAGCGGCCGGCCAGAGGCTGCATCACGTCCAGCTCCTCCGCCGGGACCACGAACACCCCGCTGGTGGCGGCGTGTTCCTTGGCGTCCTGCTGCATCACCACCACTCGGGGCCACTCCAGGCCCTTCGCGCCGTGGATCGTGCCCACCCAGACGGTGCCCGGGGTGCCGGCCAGATCGGGGCCGCGGGCGGTGTCGTCGAGCGCCGCGCGCAGCCCGGTCAGCGTGATCGGAGCGGAGACCGAGCGCGCCTGATCCGCGTACTCCTTCGCGACCTTGCGCACCGCGTCCAGGGTGCGCAGGCGCTGGTCCGGGGTGGACCAGGAGCGGATCAGCTCGGGCAGATCGAGGGCGTCGGCCAGCGCCGTGATCATCTCGATGGGGGTGAGTGAGATGCACTCCTCGCGCAGGCTCCGCAGCCCGGCGAGCACATCGGCCTGCCACCAGGAGCGGAACACCTCCTGACGGGCCGCGTCACCCTTCGCCTCCGTGAGCGCGGAGAACCAGCGGCCGTGCGCCGGATGCCCGGTCAGCAGATCCACCAGCTCGGTGAGGGCCAGGGTGTCGCTGCCGTCGAGGGTGACCGCGAGCGCGGCGCGCAGGATCCGACCCTCCCGGGAGACGAGGAGTGGCACACCCTCGCCGGAGGCGGGGATGCCGCGGGCCGTGAGCGCCCCGACCACCTCCGCGGCCTGGGCGTTCGAGCGCACCAGCACGGCCACATCCTCGGGCCCCACCCCGTCATCGCCCAGCAGCGCGAGCACCCCGTCGGCCACTCCGCGGGCGTGCTTGGCCTGCGAGGGCCGACCGCTGTACTGCGGGGTCCAGGCCTCGAGCCTTCCCTCCGGGTGACCGCGCCGGGCTCGCGTCTGCGCGGCGGCGGGCGCCGCGGTGAGCACCACCTGCTCCCGCGGGAGCTTCGGGAAGATCTGGGGGAACACCTGGTTGACCAGCTCGAGCACCGGATCCTGGGAGCGCCAGGAGTGCTTGAGATCATCGACCGTGCCCTCGCCGAGCGTGGAGGAGCCGGCGCGGATCTCCCTGAGCACGCCGAGCATGAGGTCCGGGTCCGCATCGCGGAAGCTGTAGATCGCCTGCTTGGGGTCGCCCACCCAGATCAGGTCCTCGATGAGCTCACCGAGCGCCAGGAACAGGGCGAGCTGGATGGGGGAGGTGTCCTGGAACTCGTCGACCGCGAGCAGCCGGAACCGGGAACGGACGGCGGTCCGGGCCCGCTCGCTGCGGCGCAGCACCTCCAGCGCGAGGACCTCCTGGTCGACGAAGTCCATCAGCCCCAGCTCGTCCTTGTACCGCGCGTAGGCGTCCAGAGAGGTCGCGGCGGTGGACATGACCAGGGTGATCAGCGAGCGGACGTCGGCCAGCAGCTGCGGATTCGAGGGCAGCTCGGCCTCGATCTGCAGCGCGAGGCCCGCCAGAGCGGTGTCGGTGTCCTTGCCGTAGACGTACCCCTTCTCGCCGCCGACGGCTTTGGACGCGGTGACTGCGGCGAGCTTCGCCCACTGCGACCAGGGCGCCCGGTCGCGGCGCTCCAGGGTGCGGCGCAGTGACTCCAGGGCGTCGATCCCCTTGCGCACCGAGTTCAGCGACCCCTTGGCGATCGGTGGCTTCCCGGCACCGGGCGCGGGATCCTCCGAGGCGGCGAGATCGTCCTTCAGCCCGCGGATCGCGGTGTCCAGGCCGCTGAGCCAGGCGGCGCGACGGTCGGCGCCCTCCTCGAGCCTTTGCCCCTGGAACCCGGCTGCCTCGCGGTACTCCTGCCAGGCGGCGTCTGCCGCACCGCGCAGCTGCTGGGCGTCGATGCCGTTGGTGCGGGCCTTCTCCGCGAGGGTGCGCACATGAGCCCGCCAGGACGGCGAGCTGCCAAAGGTGAAGGCCGGGTCCTCCTCACCGTCGTGCTCGGTCCGGGCCAGCAGATCGCTCGCGAGGGAGCCGGCCTCGGCCGCGGCCTCGTCGATCGCGGCGGAGAACGCGGCCCTCTGGCGCACGTCGTCGAGCTCCTGCACGTCGGGCGAGATCCCGAGATCCAGGGCGAACTCGCGCACCAGGCGACCCGCCACCGAGTTGACGGTGCCGATCAGCGCGCTGCCGATGCCCTGGGCGTCATCGAAGCGGTGCTGCTCCAGCAGGGTGCGGTGCACGCGGTCGACCAGCTCGGATGCGGCCTTGCGGGTGAAGGTGGTCGCGATCAGCTGGGAGGGATGCAGGCCATCCCGGATGCGGCCCGCGATCTCGTGGGTGAGCCGGTGGGTCTTGCCGGAACCCGCCGAGGCGTTGATCAGGGTGAAGCTCATCGTCCGTCTCCGATCAGCCCGCACAGCTGGGCGTAGTCTCCGATGCCGCAGTGGTCCTCGACCAGCACCCGCCCGCGCCCTCGGGCCGCCTCACGGGCCTTCCCGATCGCAGTGCGGCGCTTGGCATAGGGGGCGTCGGTGTCCAGGCCTGCTCCGTCGAGCAGGCTCCGACAGCCGAGCCGCACCTGCCCCGTGGCGATCTCGTCGAGCGCCTCGGAGGCGCTCGCGAGCATCCGCTCCCAGGCGTCACCGACATCCATCGGAGCACGACGGTGCGGATCCAGGGCCCGGTCCGCGGCGACGAACTCCCCGCTGCGCAGCAGGAAGTAGCCGACCTCCGCCGACTCCCCAGCACCCACGCCCTCCTGGGCGAGAGACCAGGCGTAGGTGGCGAGCTGGATCGCGTCACCGCTGTCGTACAGATCGGCGTAGCGCCGCAGGCTGCTGGTCCATTTGAGATCTAGGATCAGGGGGTTCCCGACGGCGTCGAGGGCGTCGACGTCCCGCGAGCCGGCGATCACCACCGGATGCGGCCCAGTCTTCAGCGGCAGCTCGAGCGGCAGCTCGAAGCGGGTCTCGGTACCGGTGATCTGCAGCCCCGCGGCGGCGGTGCGCCCGAACAGCTCGGCGAGGGAACGGCGGGCCCGGCCGCGGATCTCGGCGCGCTCGGCGGAGCGCCCGGGCAGGTCCAGCTCGGAGGCGAGCTGCGGGACGAGCTGGTCGAACACCTCCTCGATGCGCTCACCCGACGGGGGCGTCAGCGAGCGGCCACGCTCCTGGACGAGGGTCTCCACCACCGCATGGACCAGGGTGCCGATCATCCGTGGGCCGGTGGGCAGGGCCGCGACGGAGGCCGGGCGGATCTTCAGCGCATACTCGAGCACCCAGCGGTGCGGGCAGGCGATGAGCGTGTCGAGCTGGCTGTAGGAGACGCGGCTAGGCAGCAGGTGGGTGAGGTCCCCGGCCGAGCGCTCTGCGGAGGTGTCGGGGGAGGGATGCTCCTCGGCGGGGACCTGCACCTCGAGGCTGCGGCCCGTAAGCGACCAGCGGTCCCCGCTGACCAGCGACTCCGGGGTGAGCCGGTCACCCTCGGTGCGCCCGGCGTCGGTCTCGAGGCGCGCGAGCAGGCTGCTGGGCCGCCCGGCCTCCTCGAGCCGCCGCCCCGGCAGCACCGCGACCACAGTGCCCGCCCCGGCCATTCCCGCGGACCCGGCCTCGACCCGCAGGGCGGCGAGGGCCTCGGGCGCGAGCAGATGAGCCCCGGCAGCGGTCAGCGCGGCGGCCTCCCCCTGATCCCAGACCACCGGCGGCGTGACCTCGTCCGCCTCCGGTCCCCACCACAGCACGGTGCCGCCGGTGGCGGGCAGCTGGGCGGGGCGGGTGGTCACGGTCCATTCCGCGACCTCGCGGCGGGCGAGGCTCGAACCGCCTCCGCCACCGCAGGCATCGATGACCTGCTGCAGGGTGCGGCGGCTGAGCGTGGTGGAGGGGTCGAGCATCCCGAGCACCTGGCGCAGCGTCTGCACCTGGGTGAGGCTCGCCCGCAGATCGCTGTCGCGGTGGCCAACGGCACGCAGCCTGTCCGCGAGCCAGCCCAGGCGGGTGGACAGCGCTTCGGGGCGCAGGGCCTCGGCCGGGAGCGGGTCGCTCACCAGGCGGTCGATCTCGCGGGCGGAGACCATCACCTTCGCCGCATCCTCGCGCTCCTCGAGCCGGGCGAGGGCCGCCCGCCAGGCCGGACCGCCCACTCCGGGCTCGCTCGCCAGTGCGCGCAGCAGGGCCCGGCGCACCGGGGCCGGCACCAGCCCGATCGGATCTCCCTCGGGCTCGAGCGCGGGCAGTACCCGCAGATCCAGCAGCGCGGCGAGCTGATGGACGTCCACCGGGGCGATCGCGACGTCGAGGTACAGCCCCAGCACCTGGTGAGAGGCACGGTCGGTCGAGCTCTCCACGGCGCCGACGGCGGGCAGGCCCCGGCGGTGCAGGGCGGCGTCGAGCACGGCGGTGTCCGTGGTGGCCAGCAGGTGCAGCCCCTCCCGCGGCCCGGCGGAGAGGTAGCGGGCGGCGACATCCGCCGCGGTCCACTCATCGCGGCACTGGACCACGACCACCTCGGGCCGCCCACCCGCTCGGGCTTCCGCCCGGGTGACCCCGACCCCGGCCCTGCCCAGCAGCTCGAGCAGCCGCGGCCACAGGCCGGGCAGGGCTGCAGGGTCCTCCTGCGCCACCAGCTGCTGGATCCCCAGCGGCCAGCCGACGGCCCCGAGCTCGAGCTCGGCCACCATCTCGGCGAGGTCGTCGGCCGCGCCCGGGGCGAGCGTGGCGGGATTCCCCGCGGCGTCGGTCGTGCCGACCATCCCCACCACCGCACGGCGCTCGATCGTGGCCAGTGCCGCGAGCCGCGGCGGCAGGATGGTGCCCTTCGGATCCGGACTCCAGCCGGCCTCCACCGCGGCGTCGCGCCAGCGCAGCAGCTGCCGGGCGGTGCTCCACGGGTCCAGGGCGAAGGAGCGAGCAGGCCAGAACTGCGCCTTGTCGGTGGGCGACTCGATACATTGCTCGATGAGCCGCAGGTACTGCGCGATCCGCACCGCCTGATCGACGGCGGGCCGGGTCAGCCCGAGCCTGGTCTGCAGAAGCCCGAGCAGCCCGCGCGGCCCGATCCTCACCTGCCCGGTCATCCCGCCGGAGGCGGCGTCGGCCCAGGAGGCGCCGTCGAGGGACCAGCCGAACTCGATCCGCATGCAGATGCTCCTCCGTCGCAGGTGGCGGGCTCCGGTGGCGACCGCGCTCCCACCTTAAGGGAGGGTGCCGACGTCCGGGCGGCGGCGTCACTCGCGAGTCGCGGCGCCCTTGACCGGGTGTGGGAGCGAGGCGAAGAGGTTCAGACCGAGAGCCCGGGAGAGGAAGGCGCAGGCTCGCTGCCCGCGGACGCTGTTGCCCGCAGCATCCAGGGGCGGGGAGAAGGTGCCGAGCGCGCCCTTGCCGGGGGCGATCGCGACGATGCCGCCGGAGACTCCGGACTTCGCGGGCAGCCCGATCTCGAACAGCCATTCCCCGGAGGTCTCGTACATGCCGCAGGCGGCGAGCACCGACAGGGTGTCCCGGCAGACCTCCGCCGAGACCACGCGCTGCCCGGTGACGGGATTGACGCCGCCGTCAGCGAGGGTCGCGCCCATCACCGCGAGGTCATCGGCCGTGACCAGCAGCGAGCACTGCCGCGTGTAGACGTCGACGATCTCGGCCGGGTCCCCCAGGAGCCGTCCGTAGGAGGTCAGCAGATCCGCGATTCCCTGATTGCGGTGGTTCGACGCGGATTCAGACGCGAGCACGCGCTCATCCAGCTCGAGCCGACGCCCGGCGAAGCGGCTGAGCCCCTCCCGCACCGCCTCCCACTTCTCCTCGGCGCTGTCCCCGGGCATCAGTGCAGTGGTGGCGATAGCTCCGGCATTGACCATGGGGTTCATCGGGCTGCCGTGGTTGAGCTCGAGGGCGATCACCGAGCTGAAGGGGAGGCCGGTGTTGTTGACGCCGACGATCCGATGCACCTCCTCGTGGCCGATCTCCTCGCACACCAGCGCGAGCACGAAGGCCTTCGAGATCGACTGGATCGAGAAGGGGACCTGCGAATCCCCGACGCGGTGCACGGTGCCGTCGACCTCGGTGAGCGAGAGGCCGAACAGTGCGGGATCCGCCTCCGCGAGGGCGGGGATGTAGTCCGCGACGACCCCGGCCTGCTCGCCCGCGTAGCGCTCATGGGCCTCGAGGAGGAGGCCGGCGACGCGGGACTCGGCGGGCAGGTCGCCGGTCAGCGCTCGCTGCGGAACATCGAGCGCATCGGTCTCGAACACAGCTGCCCTCTTCATCGGCGCGCCGCAGTGAACAGCGCTCGGACCACGACACTACGCGTGCGGATACGCGAAGGGAACCGCAACCCCGAGTCCGTCAGCGGCTGTCAGCGGTTGAACGGATCGTCCGCGCGCACGCCCCAGCTGAACCCGCGCTCATAGAGCACCATCGCGGAGTCGTCCGGAGCGAGCACCAGGTCCTGCCCCTCGCCGCTCACGCGCAGCGTGCCGTCGGCCTGCTCCTCGAGCGTCAGCGTGAGCGCGACGGGCTCGATCGCGGAATGCTCCTGCAGCGGTGTGCCCTGCTCGCGCAGCGGACCGAGCGACAGCTCGACGGTGTCCGGCCCGGTGCGCTGGTAGCTGCCGGTCAGCAGCTCACCGTTCGCCTGGCGGAGCTGCACCGCGGAGCGGCCGTCGTACTCCACCTCGCCGAAGGCGAGTGCGCTCCATCGTGTGTCCTCGTGCAGCTGCGCGGCGGGTTCGGCGGCATCCTCCTGCACGGTCCACACCCCGGCCGGTGAGGACTCGTCGACGCTCCGCTCGGGATACATCGCGCTGACACCCCAGCCCAGCACGACCACCAGCGCGAGCGCGGCGATCGGGCCGGCGATGTTCGTGATCCGGGCGGCGGGGCGCCACGGCACCAGCGTGGGCAGCGGGCCCTTCCCGATCTCCCCGTGGCCCAGGAACGCCTTGGCCAGTCGCGGCATCCAGGGGATCAGCACGAGCAGCGCCATCACCAGCAGCGCGAGGGCGATCTGTTTGACGGGGACGTCGTAGCCGAGGTTCAGCACCAGCACCAGCGCCATCGATCCGGCGGAGATCGCCGCTCCCAGCGGCACCGAGCGCCGCCACAGCAGAGCGATCGCGGCGCCCCATTCGGCCAGGCCCCCCAGGAACTGGAACAGCGGGGAGAAGGCGACCAGCCTCCACAACATCCCCATCGGGCTCATCTCACCCTGGGTGATCAGCGCATCGCCCATATCGGCGACCCCGAACTGACCGAGCACGAGCTTCGCGTAGCCGTAGTAGAGCATCGCCGCCGCGAGCAGCAGACGCACGCTGCCGTGCGCCCACCAGCCCAGGGTCACGGCGGCGGTGCGGGCCAGCCGCTTCTCGGCGGAGTAGTCGGCGGTACCCGCAGGGGAGGCGGCAGAATCGTTCATGCCCCCAGCTCATCGCAGAGGCCGACCCCGCAGGAAGCTCCCGTGGGGTGGGCCCGATACGACTTTCGGAGGAGATCAGCCCTCGTAGCTCGCCACGTATCGCCCGATCACGCCGCCTGCGCGGAGCTTGTCGATCGCCGCGGGGATCTCCGCGTGGGTGATGTGGTTGATCGGCGGGTTCAGCTCCCCGGAGGCCATCAGCTCGTAGAGTCCCTCGAGATCTTCCTTGGTGCCGGAGTTCGAGCCCTTGATCGTGAGCTGCTTGGTGATCAGCTCATAGGTGTTCAGGGGTGCTTCGAGCTTCCCCATGCCCACCTGCACGAAGGTGCCGAACTTGGCGAGTGCCTCGAGGCCCTGCGCGGTGGTGGTGCCGAAGCCGGCATAGTCCACGACCAGCTCGAGGCCCAGGTCCGAGAACTCGGTGATCGACTCGGCGACCCCGGCCAGGCCGATCTCGTCGGCGAGCTCGCGGGTCTCGGGGTTGATCTCGGCGCCGTACACCTCGGCCCCGGCGAGTGCGGCGACGCGGGCACCGATGTACCCGAGCCCGCCCAGGCCGATCACACCGACCTTCATGCCGGGCGTCGCGCCGCCGAGGGTCATGATCGCGTGGTACGCGGTCAGGCCCGCATCGGTGGCCATCGCTCCTAGGTCGAAGGAGACGGCGTCGGGGAGCCTCACGAGGTTGTCCTCGGTCGCTCGGAGCTTCGGACCGAAGCCGCCGTCCCAGGGGCCGTAGCCGAGCGCGGTGCCGTCGGACATCATCGGCGCCAGGCCCACCCGGTCGCCGACCTTCCACTGCTCCATGCCCTCGCCCACCTGGCTGATGACGCCGGCGGATTCGTGGCCCATGGTGCGGGGGAGGCCCTGCTGGAACAGCGCCATCCAGCCCTCGTCATCGAGCGCGGCCACGTCGGAGTGGCACACGCCCGTGGCCTTGACGTCCACGACGACCTCTCCGGGGCCCGCCGTGGGCTCCTCGACCTCGTTCAGCTCAAGAGGCTTTCCGGTACCGGTGAACTGCCATGCCTTCATCGTGAATCGCTCCTTCATGCGTCGACGTTGATGCTCTCGAATCTACATGAACTTTCAATCACGTGTCGGGCCATAGGTCCCGCGGCGGACGGGACGCTGCAGCTCAGAGCTGTGCGAACCCTCGCGCCCGTCCAGCGCGGCGACCCCCTCCAGAGAGCGATCGGTCAGCCCTGGTTCGCGCTGCCCGGGTGCGTCCACGGCGGGACGCTCCCACCGGGGTAGCCGTTCGGGGCCTGCCGAGGCGGCTGAGCCTGCTGGGCCTGCTGGGCCTGCTGCCTCGCCTCACGGGCACGCTGCTCGGCCTGCGCCCGGGCTCGCTCGGCCCGCTGCTGCTCCTGCTCCCGGAGCTGCTCGGCGGAAATGCGCTTGCGGGAGTCGGCGTCGGCGACATCGGCGTCCTGGCTGGCCGCGGCCGCTGCCTGCGACTGCAGCATCGCGGTGCGGATCTCGTCGCCCATGGTGCCCACGGCGCCCGGGTTCGAGGGCAGGTAGAGCACGTTGGAGCGGGCGTTGCGCGCCACGTCCTGCATGGTGTCGAAGTACTGCGTCATCAGCAGCAGCTGCTCGGCGGAGTTCTCGATGCCGACCTTGCGGAGCATCTCGTACTGCTCGGCGATGCCGAGGGCGATCGCCTTGCGCTGGGCGGCGACGCCCTCACCCTGGAGGCGCTTGGACTCGGCTTCGGCCTCAGCCTGGGTGACGCGCTTGATCTTGTCCGCCTCGGCGAGGGACTGGGCGGCGACCCGGTCGCGCTGGGCGGCGTTGATGGAGTTCATCGAGTCGCGCACCCGCTGGTCCGGGGAGATGTCCTGGACCAGGGTGTTGATGATGTTGAAGCCGAACTTCTGCATCGAGGTCGCGAGGGTCCGCTCTACGCTGCTGGCGATGTCGTCCTTGGACTCGAAGGCCTGATCCAGCTCGAGACCGGACAGCGCCGAGCGCACCGTGTCGAAGACGTACGAGCGGATCTGCGCCTCGGGGTTCGACAGCTCGTAGTACGCCGCGACGACCTGGTCCTTCTCGATCTGGTACTGGACCGCGACCGGCACGTTGACGAACACGTTGTCCTTGGTCTTGGACTCGATGTTCACCTCGAGCTGCTGCACGCGCAGCGAGACCGGCTTGGTGATGTTGTCGATGAAGGGGGTCTTGAAGTTCAGGCCGGCGTGCGCGACGCGCTTGAACTTGCCGAAGCGCTCGACGATGACGGCTTCCTGCGTATGCACCGTGAACATCAGCGAGGTGCGCAGACCGCCGAACAGCAGCGCCCCCACGATCACGAGGAAGATCAGGAAGCCGAAGCCGAGGACGAGGAAGAGGATGACGCCTTCCATGAGGGCACCTTTCAGGTAGGTGGTGGGTTGTGACCCACGCTACCAACCCTTCATGGGCGCTGGCCCAGTTCGGCCTCGATGCGCCGGGCGATGCGCGAGGGCGGCACCGGCGGAGCGTAGCGGCGCAGCACCTTCCCCTCGCCGTCTATGAGGAACTTGGTGAAGTTCCAGGCGATGCGCCCGCCGATCACCCCGGCCTTCTGCGTGCACATCCACTGCCACAGAGGATGAGCGGACGGGCCGTTGACATCGATCTTCGAGAACAGCGGGAAGGTGACCTCGTAGCTCGAGGTGCAGATCTCCTGGATCTCGTCATCGGCCCCGGGCTCCTGATGGAACTGGTCCGAGGGGAAGCCGAGCACGGTGAAGCCGTGCGCGGAGAAGCGGTCATGCAGCTCCTGCAGACCGGTCAGCTGCGGCGTGAAGGCGCACAGCGTGGCCGTGTTGACGACGAGGACCAGGCGCCCGCGGTACTCACTCATCGCCCGGAGCTCGCCGTCGATGGTGAGCGCCGTGAAATCGTGGAAGGTCGGGTCGGCCATGGTCTCCTGACTCGGATCAGAGGGTGATGTGCGCCTCCATCCTAGATCCGGACCCTGATCAGAAGCAGGGACTTAGCGCTCAGGAGAGGAACGCATCGACCTCGGCCCGGGTGGGGCAGCTCTCCGTGCCGTGGCGGGTCACCGCGATCGCGGCGGCGGCGTTGGCCCGGGTCGTCGCGGACTCCCAGTCGGCGCCGAGCGCCCGCTCGGCCAGCATCACCCCGGTATGGGTGTCGCCCGCACCATTGGTGTCCACCGCCTTCTGCGGGAAGGCGGGGATCTGGGTGCCCCGGCCGTGGTGGAACACCAGGCAGCCGCGATCACCGTCCCGCACCACCACCACCGCACCGGGGGCGAGACGTCGACGGATCGCCTCCGGGGTGTCCTCGAGGTCGTCGAGATCGGTGAGCGCCCGCGCCTCGTCGGCATTCGAGGTCCACACCGTGGTGCGCGCCAGCATCCGCCGCTGGATCTCACGGGGGAAGCTCGCGAAGGGGTCGCCCGGGTCGAGCACCACATCCACCCCGTCAGGCAGGGCGTCGAGGAACTCGAGCAGCGGATCGCGGGTCGGCTCGAACAGGCTGTATCCCGAGACGCACACCAGGTCTCCGGCCTGCGGGTCCAGCGTCGCCAGGGACTCAGCGGTGATCTGCCGCTCTGCCCCGTACACGGTGAGGAAGGTGCGTTCGGCCGACGGTTCGAGCAGCACCGTGCAGTAGCCGGTATCCGCCTCGGGACGGATCGCGTCCGAGAGGGTCACGCCGTCTCGTGCGAGCGACTCGCGGATCAGGTCGCCGTGCGGGCCGGTGCCGTGGGCTCCGCCGTGCACCGCGACCGCGCCGGTGCGGGCGGCGGCGATCAGCGTGGTCACCGCGCCTCCGGCGTACCAGCGCTCGCTGCGGGCATTGGCGTTGCCGCCGCGTGGGGGCAGCTCGTCGATCTCCAGGATGACGTCGACGAGCGCTTGGGCGGTGTGGAGCACTCGGGGCATGCGCACGAGTGTAGGTGGGAGCATGGGCCCATGGCCTCCTCTTCGACCCGCCGAGCCCCCCTGCTCATCGTGATCGCCGTGCTCGCGATCGCCGCCCTCGTGGTGGCCGGTCTGCTCTGGCGCGACCGGCTCGGCGGGGGCGAGGAGGAGGCGGAGGCGCTCGCCGCCGCACTCGCCCGGGCCGATGCCCCCGAGCATCAGCGCATCCTCGGCCCGCTCATCGAGGCGAGCGGTGCCGCCCCGCAGGTCGAGCTCGTCGACGCCGGGACGGCGGAGGACGGGGCGCGCACTGCGACTCTCGCCTGGACCTGGACCCTCCCGGACGACGCCGGCACCTGGGAATACACCACCGAGGCGACCCTGCGCCGCGGCGAGGACGGCTGGGCGGCGGAGCTCCGCCCCGAGGTGTATGCCCCGGGCCTGGGCGGGCAGGAGCATCTGGACCTCGTGACGGTGCAGGCGAAGCTCGGCACCGTCACCGATCGTGACGGCGACATGCTGTACGGGGAGCTCCCGGTGAAGGTGCTGGGCCTGGACAAGACCCAGCTCGAGGAGGACGAGCAGGAGGGCGCGGCCCGCGATCTCGCCGGGCTGCTGGGCACCGACCCCGACCGCTACGCCCAGGCAGTCGCCGACAACGGCCCCGAGGCCTTCGTCCCCGCCCTCACGATCCGCGTCGAGGCCGAGGGGGAGTACCCGCTGGAGGACGCCGCGCAGATCACCGGCTTCCGCGCGCTCGAGCAGAACCGACCCCTCGCCGTCGAGCGCGACGTCGCCCCCGGGGTGCTCGGCTCCCTGCGTGAGGCGAGCGCCGAGGACATCGAGAAGTCCGAGGGCGAGCTCGTCGCCGGGGATCTGGTCGCCAGCGGCGGCGTGGTCGCCGCCCGGCACGACGCGCTCGTCGGCACCGACGGCTCCGAGGTGGTCGCGGTGGCCGACGACGGCGGTGAGCAGCGCTCCCTGCACCGGGTCGATCCGCTCGACGGGGTGGCGGTCCCCACGACTCTCGACTCCGGTCTGCAGAGCCGGGCCACGGCGGCGATCGCCGATGCGGAGTCGCCGGCCGCGGTGATCGTGCTGCAGCCCTCCACCGGCGACGTCCTGGCCTCCGCCCTCGGGCCCACCGGCCAGTCCTATCCGGTGGGTCTCGTCGGCCAGTACGCCCCCGGGTCCACCTTCAAAGCGGTCACCGCCCTCTCGCTGCTGCGGGCGGGCCTGACCCCGGACAGCGAGCTGGAGTGCCCTGAGACGGCGACCATCGACGGCGCGAGCTTCAAGAACGCCGACTCGATGAACCCGTCCCTGTTCGGCACGATGCCGCTGCGCAGCGTCATCGCGCATTCCTGTAACACGGCCCTGCTGCTGCAGCACGACACGGTGGACCAGCCTGCGCTCGCCGACGCCGCCACCACTCTGGGGATCGGGCAGGAGGCGCCGGAGGGCCTGGAGGCGTTCATGGGATCCGTGGATCCGGAGGACACGGGCACCGAGCATGCCGCCGCGATGATGGGCCAGGGCCGGGTGCTCACCTCGCCGCTGTCCATGGCGGTGGTGCTCGGGAGCGTCCAGAACGGCGCCACGGTGGCCCCGCGGATCCTCGCCGACGTCGATCCGATGACCACTGAGGTGCCGCATCCGTTGACGGCCGAGGAGACCTCGCAGATGCAGGAGATGCTGCGCGGCGTGGTCACCGACGGCAGCCTCCGCGACTTCGCGGACCTGCCCGGCGAGCCGGTCATCGGCAAGACCGGCACCGCGGAATGGACCAACGCGGAGGGCGAGCTGAAGCTCCACTCCTGGGTGATCGTCGCCCAGGGCGACCTCGTCGTCGCAGCCTTCGTCGAGGACGGCAGCTACGGCTCCGTCACCGCCGGGCCGATCGCCCGTGAGGTGCTCGAGGGCGCCTAGCTAGAGCCCAGCGGCGATCTCGACAGCCTGACGGATCGCGCGCTCGGCGTCGAGCTCCGCGGCGACGTCGGCCCCGCCGATCACGTGCACGCGGGGCGCCCGACCCTTGCGCGCGGCGGCGATCTCGTCGGCCAGGGAGTTGACGCTGACCTGCCCGGCGCAGACCACTACGGTGTCGACTTCGAGCACCCGGGCCTCCTCCCCCTCGAGGATGTGCAGGCCCTGCTCATCGACGTGGCGGTAGGTGACGCCGCGGTGCTGGATCACGCCGGCGTGGCGCAGCTCCGCGCGGTGCACCCAGCCGGTGGTGCGGCCGAGTCCGGCCCCGATCCGGGTCTCCTTGCGCTGCAGCAGGTGGACCTCGCGCCGCGGCTCCTCGACGGGTCGGGTGGTGACGCCGCCGCGATGCTCTGCGTCGGCCTCGACCACGCCCCAGTGCTGCTTCCAGGTGGCCACATCGAGCGTGGGGGAGGGCCGTGGGGCGCTGAGGAACTCGGCGACGTCGACCCCGATGCCGCCCGCGCCGATGATCGCGACCCGGTCCCCGGCCTCGGCGCGTCCCTCGAGCAGATCGGCGTAGCTGATCACCTGCGGCCCGCCCGTCGCCGGCAGGTCGATCTCCCGCGGTGTGACCCCGGTGGCGACGATGACGTCGTGGAAGCCGAGCAGCTCGGAACCCGTCGGCCGGGTCTCCAGCCGGATCCCGACGCCGGCCGCGGCCAGTCGCATCCGCCAGGACTGCAGCGCCTGGGCGTAGTCCTCCTTGCCGGGGATGCGGGCGGCCAGGCGCAGCTGCCCGCCGATCTCGGCAGTCGCCTCGAACAGGGTCACGATGTGGCCGCGCTCGGCGGCGGCGAGAGCGGCCTCGAGCCCGGCGGGCCCCGCGCCGACCACGGCGACCTTGCGGGCGCGGCGCTCGATCACGGGCTTCAGCACCAGCTCGGTCTCGTGCCCGGCCCGTGGATTCACCAGGCAGCTGGCCCGCTTGCCGTCGAACACCTTGTCCAGGCAGGCCTGGTTGCAGGAGATGCAGGCGACGACCTGGTTCGCGCGGCCGTCGGCGAGCTTGTTCGGCAGCTGCGGGTCCGCCAGCAACGGCCGTGCCATCGAGACCAGGTCCGCCTGGCCGTCGGCGAGGACCTGCTCGGCGACGGCGGGGGCGTGGGTCCGGTTCGAGGCGATCACCGGCACGTCCACCAGCTCCCGCAGCGCGGCGGTGTTCTCGGCGAACGCCGCTCGTGGCACCGAGGTGACGATCGTGGGCACCCGCGCCTCGTGCCAGCCGATCCCGGAGGACAGCACATCCACCCCGCGCTCGACGAGGCCCTGGGCGAGCGCGGTCGTCTCGTCCCAGGTCTGGCCGCCCGGCACCAGGTCCAGCAGGGAGAGGCGGTAGCTGAGCAGGGACGCGTCCCCGATCGCCTCGCGCACGGCGGCGGCCACGGCGAGCGGCAGGGCACGTCGACCCTCGGCGCCGCGGCCCCAGCGGTCCCGCCGCCGGTTGGTGACCGGTGCCAGGAACTGGTTCAGGAGATACCCCTCGGAGCCCATGATCTCGACGCCGTCGTAGCCCGCTTCGACCGCCCGCCGTGCAGCCTCGGCGAAATGCTCCACGGTGCGGCCCACCCCGCGCCGGGTCAGGCGCCGGGACCGGAACGGGGACAGCGGCGACTTCCCGGAGGCAGAGGACGCGGCGAGGGGATGGAAGGCGTAGCGACCCGCGTGCAGCAGCTGCAGGATGATCCGACCGTCGGCCTCATGGACCTCGCGGGTGATCACGCGGTGGCCGCGCAGGGTGCGCGTGTCGGCCTGGGCTCCGCGCGGGGTGAGCCGACCGGTGCGGTCGGGGGAGAAGCCGCCGGTCACGATCAGCCCGGCACCACCTCGGGCGCGCTCGCCGAGATAGGCGGCGAGCTTCTTGACGTCGCCCGGGCGGTCCTCGAGGCCGACGTGCATCGAGCCCATCACGATGCGGTTGCGCACCTCGAACGGACCCAGATCCAGCGGCGAGAGCAGCCGGGGGTAGGTGCGGGGCGCGATCGGGTGGGGAAGCGACGCTGACATGCGAGCGATTGTGCCAGGCTCCGAGGAGATGGGGTTCAACGGGGCACTGCGTACGCTGGGCGGACCCCCTGTCACCGGAGCGAGGAGTGCCATGTCGTCGCGCATGCTGATCATCGTCGATGTCCAGAACGACTTCTGCGAGGGCGGTGCGCTCGGCGTCGACGGGGGTGTCGAGGTCGCACGGAAGATCGCCGAGCAGGTGCGGGTCCATGGTGCCGGGTATGACCGCATCCTCGTCAGCCAGGACTGGCATCGCGGGGACACGGACAATGGCGGGCACTTCGCGGTGCCGCCCGCAGAGCCGGATTTCTCCGAGACCTGGCCAGTGCACTGCGTCGCGGACACCGAGGGTGCGGCGCTGCATCCGGAGGTCGCGGCGCTCGCTGCCGAGCTGGGGGAGCGGCTCGAGATCGTGCGGAAGGGGCAGGGGATCCCGTCGTACAGCGTGCTCGAGGGGATGGTCGTCGCGACGGGGGAGCACGTGGCTCCGCTGATTGCCGAGGCGGAATGGGAGCGGATCGACGTGGTGGGATTGGCGTACGACTTCTGCGTACGTGCCACGGCACTCGGCGCGGCAGAGTCCGGTGCACCGGTGCGGGTGCTGCGGGATCTCACTGCGGCGGTGCACCCGGCGCGGATCCCTGCCCTCGAGGAGGAGCTATCCAGCGCCGGGGTCGATGTCATCGTCGCGCCGGGCCGTACTGCCTGATCTAGAACGGTGGTTCGGTTTCGTCGTGGGTGGGGTTGGGTGGGATGATCCGGCGTCCTCCGCGGTGGGAGTAGG